>NZ_CAUFYA010000060.1:0-26137 GCF_959596855.1 uncultured Butyricimonas sp. | reverse complement strand
ATTGGAGTCCACGATGGTTAGAATTTTAAATTCTTTGCTTGTTAATGATTTCCATAATGAATCTTGTTTAATGTTTATCGTATCAGGGAATTTGATTTCCTTTTCAAGCCATTGTTTCACTATGATTTCAGCTCTTTCTTTATTTGGATTGCATGAAATACAAAAAATGAAAATGTATAAAATACAAATGAACTTCATGGTATAGGTTGAAAATTTATTTATTATTATGTCTATTCGATATTTTGTATATTAAATCGATACAATTCTTCGTCTGCAGTAATACCGTAAAGTTGTTTGTTTTTCTCGTCGATATTAATATATAAAAGATACTCGGGAACAATTATTTTGCATACAGGGTTTCCGTTCCAGTCGTATACTTGAATTTCTGATTTTTTTGAGTCTAATCCCCAGCGTGTTATTGGTTGATTCGCGTATAAGGCATATATTTGTTTGTCTGTTACGCATAGGTCCGAGTAGTACATGTTCGGTTCTTTGCTATCATCCAAAGGTAAATGCATGAAATTTCTGGAGGTTGTAAGTGAAAGGTGTTCTTCTTGCTCGAGGTCGAGAATATTTATTTGGTCAAATTGAAGCATTGCTTGGGCTAGTTTTTTAAAGTCCGGTTTGATTTTATCTGCGGAACCGACTTGATTTCTCTCGATGTCGGTAATTTTATCATATAAGATGTATTCACGAGATATTTCATTTTGGAGATTATGTTGCGTGTATGCTATTTGTTTTTTCTCGTGCTTGTAAATGCGAGTGAATAATGGCATGTTTTTTTTGAATTTTGTTTTGAAAGGAATTTCACGGAAACTGGTCAGTGGTGTCGTGATAGTATTGTTTTCTATGATAGAACGTGTAAGATTAAAAGAAAACATACTTCTTTGATTGATGTCTGTAAAATATATGTGTATTTGATTTGAATCAATATCATAATAATCACAGTAAGTGAACCCTAAAAATTCATTAGCCCCTCTTCCTTGTGGAATGAAATCATTTATTTTATTCAAATGGCATAAATTATAGACGGAAAGGTAATTCGATTGGTTGTAATTTTGAATCACGAGCAAAGAATCTATAATAAAGAAGGCTGACGGTCCCACGAGGTCTAACGGTACTTTTTCTCCCGTGATTTCAAGTGTTTTGGGAAAGTCTTCAATGAATCTTATTGAGCTGTGATTCAATATGCTTTTTTCTGTGCATGAACAGAATACGAGAAAAATAGATAATATGTAGAGTTTCATAAAAAAAGAGTTATTTGTTTATGAATCCAAGGGTATATTAAACCCTTGGATTTTAAATTTACCATTTGCAATATCCCCCAGTTGTAACACCTGTACCTGAATAATATTTGCATTCAACACATCGTAAATATTCGTCGTTAACATTTACGGAAGCTCTTGTGTAACAAGTCGCTTTTCCTGATTCAGAGCCTGAGCCGCCCTCACCTCTTGCTAATGCCTCAATATTTTTAAGAGCAAGATTTCCAAAACTTTCTTTTTTTGATAAATTAATATTTATGCTAATGCTTGTTATTATTGCGATAATGAATATGAACAAAATATTTAATGTTTTCTTTTTCATGCTTGTTATTTTTTTTTATAATAATTTCTTTCCGTCTTTTACCCGTGTATATCCTTTCAACAGGAGAGATGACGTTTGTCTCGGATTTTTTATACCTTTATACTTTCTTCTTTTTTGAGGAAGTCGGCGGTGTCGGGGTCTTGCTAGGATTGTTCCGGCACCGCTTTTCTCCCCTCTGATGATGTTTAATGGTTTGTTTGACTTCTATTCAATCACGTTGCCGTCTAGCTTCAGCTCGTGTATTTTGGATGAAGTGTTACATAACACTTGTATCGTTTTGTTGAAACGTCCAAGCGAGTTGGGCTTGAAGGTTACTTTTATATCTTTTGTCTTGCCCGGTAGAACGGGACGTTTGTCCCATTGGGGGGCGGTACAGCCGCAAGTGGTGACGACATCCCGGATGATGAGGGGATGTTTACCCGTGTTCTTGATGATGAAGATTATATCGGGGTGATCGTCGTAATGCAGGGTTTGCAAATTGACGGAATCTTGCAATATCTCCACCGTGGTGAGCGGGGCGTTTGTCCATTCTTGAACGGGAGCGGTAAAGGCAAGCCAACATATGATGATGGCTGCCGAACATGTGGCAAGTATACCTATATATATAAGGTGTGTTTTTTTCATGATGATGGTGGTTACAAGTTGAATTGGACAAGTTTCGCGTCGGGAGTAGTCCCGTAGAGTAGGTTTTCTTCCGTGTCGAACGCGAGGTAATTGGCGGCTTCCGGCAGGGTGTAATTATTTAATAAGGTTCCGTTCCAGTCGAAGACGAGGAGGGTGGAACTGTTGATGATTTTTTGCCCATATTCTTTGTAAGTCTTGCCGGAATAAAGTACGTAAATTCGTTCGTTAGACACTGCCACTTCCCGGAAGCCCGTGACGTTATCCGAGTAATAAGCCACGTCGGGGTATTTACCGTCATTGATGTCCACGTGGGGATAGTAGTACGTGTGACGGCAGACGAGCGAGATCGTGTTGCCGTTGATGCGACAGATATCGAGTTGACCGCTACGGATGTCGGTGCAGACGAAAGCCTTGTTGTCCGGGCGTAGGCGTAGCACGGTGCTTGCCCAAAGGATGCTTTTCCCGTAATCGGATAACTCGGGATAAGCGGGATGCACGGGGTAGGGGACGGCGTATGATTCGCTGCCGTCGTCCAGTGAATAAAAACGGTAGCGGCCTTGCTCGTAAAGCCCGGTGGAAATCACGAATCCGTCACCTTGGATAGCCGAGAGGTGAGTGTTGGTGCCTTCTGCCAGCACGAGGGGATGAGCCGCGGAGCGGCTTAATGCCTTCGGGTTGTGGCGATGGAGTTTACCGGTTTCAAAATCGAAAACGGATAGTTCCCCTTGTTCGTTTACCGATAGATTGTCAATTGTGTATGCTTCATTTTCCCCTTTGCCGAAAGGTAACCAGTCGCGAGTGGTGCGGTTGGAAAGATCGATGAGGCTGAGGTTATTTTCTTCATAACGTCGTTCCACTGCGAGTAAATCCCCGTGTTTAGTGATTTTTAGCGGTGTCGTGATCCCAAACTCGTGAAGGTTTGTCACGAGGGTTGAGGTGATTTCATTACCCGAGGTCTGGATGGATGCCGGGATCTTCAAATAGCTGTTATCCGTGGAACAGGATAAAAATAGCGGGAGGATGATTAGTGGGATAAGGTGCTTTTTCATGATAGTTAGTCTTTCTTTCTCATGCCATATAAGATTTCACCGTTAATGATACATCTGCCTTCGCCATTAATACACGAAGAAGAAACTGAATTTTCACCTCTTGAAAGAGCTTCGATATTGCGTAGTGTAGTTTCTTCTTTTTCATGAATAGGTGAAAAACTTGTAAATAATACTTCTAACAGTATTGCTGCAACGATAATCGTGTTTTTTAGATTCAATTGTTTCATTTTTCAAAATTTGTTTTTATATTGCATTGTTTTATTTTCGTTGTATGCAACAAAAATATGGAGAAAAAATAGGAGAAAGACAGATGCAAGTTCATAAAATCTTCATAAAATTGAAACCGAAAGGAGGTGTCCCATTGCTGAAGGAGGTAGTAATGGCGATAATAGCTATTGTTTTTGTTATTTTATTGCAATACTGGCTTGTTTATTTGTTGTATGCAGGAGAGGAGGGAAGAATAAAAAAAGAGTTAAAAGAATCTACTCTTTGGAATATTGGCGAATTGAGTCAAAGAGAGGCAATGAAACCTGATAGTATTGTTAGGTCTATTAGTAATGATGCTCAAACAGGAGAGTTGTTGATAAGTATTGGAGAGAAGGAATATCGTGTAAAAGTGGATTCTTCAGAAAAGGCTTTTGAAAGAGAGGCTATCGTGGCTTACGACGTGAACTTGCGGAACCCGATTACCTTGGCTTGTTTGGATTCGTTGGTTAAGCATAGGGCGAAAGAAGTAATCGGTAATCTCTCAATCGCTTTCCGTCGCGTAGATTCATTGGGCAACACGAAAGAGGTATATCCGCCGGGTAACACGAGGTATATGGATATGGAGGAAGCGGGATACGTGCGATTGGGATATATTAGCGGGGAGAAGGTGGGAGTGCTTTTTGATTTCACGTGGAAGGATTTTCTATACAGGTTCTGGTGGCAGTTTACTGGGATTATTTTGGTCGGGTCGGTACTCGTGGTGTTGATTGTATCTTTTGCCTGTAGGATTTGGAAACAAAGGAAGTTGCGACAATTGCAGGAAGCGTGTTTAAGACAAAGAATGCATGATTTGAAAAGACCCGTGGGAGCGGTCGAAGGACTATTTCTTCGATTGCAGCGGCAGATTCAGAAGGTTTCGGATAGGGAGAAAGGCGAGGAGATGTGTGATATCGGGTTGGAAAAAGCAGCCATGCTGAAAAGGGAAATGAGTAACGTGTTGCAGTTGGCGATGTTGATGTACCGCAAACGAGTGGAATGGGTGGATATTTCATTGAAAGAGGAATTGGTAGCGTTGGCAGCGGAAGAGCAGTTTGCTAACCCGGAAAAGGATATTCGGGTAGAGTTGGATTACAGGTTGCCGAACGTGTTGTTGCTCTCGGAACAGTTCGTGTACGCATTGCGGAATCTGATGGATAACGCGGTGAAGTATTCCGGGGAAACGGTTTTTATAAAAGTAGCTTGTTACCGGGAGGGGAAAGCCCTTGTCGTATCAGTGACGGACGAGGGGAAAGGTATTGCTAAAAAAGATTTACCTTATATTTTTGAAGAGTATTGGCGAGTTGGTAGGGATGAGAAAGCAAAAGGCTTCGGGTTGGGATTGGCATCCGTTCAGAAAATTGTGAAAAGGCATAAAGGGAAAGTTCACGTGGAAAGCGAATTGGGAAAAGGTTCCACGTTCACTATAAAATTAGATAACTATGGAAAGAAAGATAAAACTTTTGTATGCCGAGGACGAGAAGGAGATGCGGATTACGTACACGGAAATATTATTGGAGCAAGGATTTGACGTTTATGCCGTGACGAATGGGGATGAGGCATGGGAGGCTTACCAAAAGGATGAATGGGATATATTGTTATTGGATATCGAAATGCCGGAAAAAACCGGGGAGGAAGTAATCCGGTTGATTCGGGAGAATGATACTCAGGTGCCTATCGTGGTATTTACCGGATACGACCAAGAGGGATTGTCTGTTATGGAAGCGGACGGGGGTGCGGATGATTACGTGAGCAAGGATTGGTCTGTCAAGGTTTTGGTTGATCGTTTGGGCAAGCGTTTGAAAGATGCGATGAGAAGGGCGGAAAGAGGTGAACAACGGGTATTCCGTCTGTCTTCGCGTATGACTTATGACAAGGTTACCAATATTTTGACGATAGACGGTAAGGCGACAAAATTAAAAGGAATGCAGGGGAAAATCATGTTGATATTTTGTACACGCAGAAACGAAGAGATCAAGAGTACGGAATTATGCAAGGAATTATGGAATTTCGACGATGACCTCAAGAAAGGGGAATTATCAACATATATATCACAATTGCGAAAGATATTGAAAGCCGATCCCTCTGTTGAAATAGTCAATAATAACGGTTGTTACCTCTTAGTAGTTCCGGATAAGTAAACGCATATCTCTTTGCATTTCCTCGACGGCGGAGGAGAATACTTTCGGTTTTTTGTTGATGACGAGGTTGGCGGTGACGATGGCTTTATCGATTTGTCCGCTTTCGGCGTACATTTTAGCGAGAAGGTAGAGGGGGTAGATTCGGTTGGGAACCATGCGGGATGCCGTGAGGAAGGTGGCTTCTGCCAAGTCGTATTGTTGCATTGCCTGATAGTTTTTTCCCATGATATTGTAGATCATCGGGTCGGAGGAAAGAACGGCAGCTTCACGAAGTACCCGGTTACTTTGGTCTGGGTTGTCCGTGCGGGAGAGGCATTGCCCGTACTCGAACAGAAAGGCTGGATGATCTTTCAGAATGGGGTATATCGCCCTGTAATTGTCCACGGTTCGTTTGAATATCTGCATGTTAAAATAGATTTGTTCGCTTCTCCAGCGTTTGAATGCTTCTATGCGTTCTGTTTTTCCCGAGGTGAAGTACCACACGGGAACAAGTAAAAACAGGTAGAATATTCCCACTATCCATCGGGGGGACGGGGGGGAAGACGATGCCGTACATTGTGCCGTGAGTAGCGAGAACAGGATGGCTAACGGCAACACGTTGAACGGGTAGGAGAAACAGGAGAAGATGAGAAAAGCGATTAACGCTCCCACGTGTCCCGCTTGTTTGTGTATTTGGGCTCGATAGGCATTCCGGATGGCGGAGGCGATGATGCCGAGAAAAAGCAATAGCCCGATAAGGCCGTTTTCCACGGTGATTTGAATAAACTCGTTGAACGCGGATTCCGGAGCATCGGCAACGAGTTCTTCTTGTGGCGTGTAGTTGTCTTGCGTGAAATAGGCTTCCTGCGCTTTCCCGTAAGGTCCGGCGAAGTTCCCGAAACCGGTTCCTGTTACCGGGTGTGAAGCTATGATGGTTGTGGATACTTTCCAAATCAACAGGCGTCCGTCAGCGGAGCTTTTTTTCATCATGTATGTACCGATCATTAAAATGCCAATGACCAGAAAGATGACAATCGTGGCGACAGGGGTAATAACGGGATGCGCCCGGTAGAATGCGATGCATTGCTGACGCAGGTGATAATGGTATCCCACTACAATTGCACATCCGACGATGGCTGCCACCCATGCACTCCGGCTCATGGTAGCGGGCAGGACGAGAAGGAGGGCGATTACCACGCCGATAGAAATGATATGAGGCCATTTGTGTGTCGTGAGGGCGTAGTGTAAGGCCAGAGGAAAGATAGCGACCAGAAAGCCGGAATAGGGCCCCGGGTTAAAGAATGAACCTGTCAGGTCGAACTGGTTGTGAAATGAAGGAGTGAGCCCGTATAGCTGTGCCGCACCCCACATCGCCTCGATAAATCCGACAGCCAGAAGGGCGACATTGACGAAGTTTCCGGAGGAGAAGGAGGTGAGTATCCTGAAAAGGAAATAGGTTACCCCAACGAGTACAAGGATTCCCGCCCGGGCGTGTATTCCTTGCCCGAAGTAGTGCAGGTTCAGCAGGCTGTACGCTATATAGAGAAATACAAGTAGATCCGTGAGCGTGAAACGGAAAGGACGGATCAATGCCAACAATACACAGGGTATTGCAACCCAAGGAAGTATCGAGTAGAACCAAAAGATTTTCGCTATACGGTTTTCCAGTTCCCCTCCCGTGATGAAAGTAGAGGACAACAATAATAGTGATATGATGAAAACAATTGTTCCTAGCGTGTAAGTCTTAATATTCTCCTTCAATAGCATTTTACGTCGTTTTATGCAAAAGTAGGAAAATATATATAATATGTATAATGGAAAGTTGATAATATTCTAAGAATTATCGCTTGTTTCGTCTTCTTCCTCTTCTTGTTTAGGTGGTTGAGGGGTGTTGAAGATATCGTATTTATCGAGGGGTTGCAGGTATTTCAACCAGCGGAAATCTTTCAGACGTTCTTCTCTCGGGTCGACAAGGAAGAGGGGAGTCAGGTCACCGTCGGGTTTGTTTATGAAAATGATATCTGTCACCCGTCGTTTCTCTATCATGATACGGATGTTGGAACTGGTGGCACGATTGACACCGATAATGGCACCTTGGTCATCCGGGTAGTAAATGGTTTCGCCACTCCCGTCCACGTATACCATGTATAATTCGTTATCCTTGAAATATCCGGTCATATTTCTTCCTTTGATCTGGTCGAACATTTCGGTATCCCATCGTCGTCCGACCATGAAGGCTTTGTTGTTCAAATAGAATTGTTTGATTTGCCCGTTACCCGTGAGCAGTGATATTTTTTCGGCAGTCATCTGGTAACCGGATGCCCATGTAACGGGTTCATTGTACAAGGTTACGGTTGAATCTGCGGTCAGGTATACCATAGAGTCACATACGCCTTGTATATCTTGGCTAAAGAATCTGACCTTATGAAATGCGCGTAGTATTTGATTCTTGGCGGAATCTTGCTCCATATACAGGGTATCGCCGTGCAGGAACAGGGAATCCTGTTTGCTGCAAAGGATAAGCAGGGCGCTGTCGGTGACGAATGACTGGTTGGTTTCCCGGTTCATCTGGGCGTAATGTCCTTTCACGATCACGTTGTTGACCGAGTCTATCAAAGTGATGTTCCGGTACAAGTTTGCCATGCCGCTGATACTATCAATAATCATGGTGTCGCCGTATCCCGTGTAAGTGAGGTGGGTGAGGCGGTTATTTTTATACAACTCGGCATGCCCCAAGTTGGAGTCGTACCATCCGTCTTCGGAGTAGAGAGTGTTGTTGTCTTCGCCTTTGCCGTAAATATTGGTGGGACCGAGGATGTACACCAGTTTCGTCTCGGTGTTGTATTTCAATGTATCGGAATAGATATCGTAATCGGGGGAAACCACTTTCACGCTATCCTTGAAGAAGGCGAGCTTGGATTGCGTGAAGTAGGTGCCTTGTTTGCTATCCAGCGTGTTTACTTCATCTTTCAGGTTACCCCAGTTGAAATAGTACCCGATGTCGAAAATCCCGTCATAATCCAGATAATTGGTCTTTAGCGTGATTTGCGGGTCTTTGAGGGTTACGTTCCGGCGTACTTGTATCATTTTTTTGTTCGAGTCGTAATACATGTAATCCCCTGTCATGTGGATACTGTCGTTTTTATTGACTCGTACATGCCCAAAGGCTTCGATGTAATTGGTATCCGGTCGTTCTACTTGATAGAGGCTATCACACCACATGAGTACATCTTCATGTTTCATGTGGACGTTTCCGATAAATCTACTTGGTTGTTGTTCCGTTCCCGGGTAAAATTGATCGGCATTCAGAATGTTTACTTTCGACTTTTTTACTTGTGCCATACCGTTTACGGGGAATAATCCCCATAACACGCATAACATTCCAACCCAAATACCTGCTCTTGCCATGAAAAATAGTCAATCTTAGATCATCAATTATTTAATCCAACCGTCGTAGTGGAATTTGATGTTTTTGTATTCATCGTCGATATGGATATAGGTATTCGCTTGTCTTTCCTTGATCCATTTCTCGATAACTTCCTGTTCTTTTTTTCTTTTCAGCCCGTTCTCGAAGCTCATCCAGTCATCTTCAAGATTAGCCGTGTGAGCGGGGTAATACGCTTTTATTTTGATGATTTTGTACTCGTCGCCTATTTCTGTTCTGTCGAGAAAGGGTTCGGAGATTTCACCTACTTGCAAGCTGTTTACCTGACGAGCCATATCTCCTTTGATTAACTCTTTCGGTAATTTGGAATCCGCATCGTACGCGTTGAAAAGGAGTCCGCCGTTTTTACTGGTTTTTTTATCCGTTGATACCCAGAAAGCGGCTTCTTCGAATGTCCATTCCCCGTTTTTGATGGTAGTCACCAGACTGTCCAGACGTTGAAGGGCTGCTTCACGGTCTTTTTCTTCAATTCTAGGGCGTAACAAGATATGACGAACGTTTACTTTATCTCCTTGGCGGTCGATGTATTGGATAATGTGAAAACCGTATTCCGATTCCACGATTTTGGATATTTTTCCCGGTTTCAAACTGAATGCCGCTTCGGCAAATTCCGGTGTCAACTCGTTCTTGGACATATAACCCAATTCTCCACCTTTAGCGGCGGTTCCCGGGTCTTCCGAGTAGAGTACTGCCAACGTGTTGAATGATTGTTTGCCTTCAAGGATGTCATCGCGGTATTGTCTAAGCAGGTTCCGGATACGTTCTTTTTCCGTGTCGGCAATTTTCGGTTTAATCACGATTTGTTGTATCTCGTATCTGTCACCCACTTCCGGTAAACTGTCTTTGTTGAATTTGCGGTAGAAATAACGTACTTCCGAAGGGGTAACCCGAACGTTTTCCACTATTTTCTGTTGCATCCGATTGGTGATCATTTGTTCCCGCATCGGGGTACGCATTTCGTTTTTGATTTCCTCGTATGATTTACCGAAATAGCTTTCCAGTTTCTCACGTGAACCGATGTTTCTCACGTATTCTTCCAACTGAGAGTTTAATTGTGCTTCTACCTCTGTGTCGCTAACAGCAATACTATCTATTTTGGCTTGCGCCATCAATAGCTTCTGAACCAGTCTGTTCTCGAATATTTGAGCTTTGGCATCGGCTTGGTTAGCGATTGCGCTTCGCGTCTGTTCATGTAAAAAATCGTTCTCGATGTCTGATTTCAACACGATTTCTTCTCCGACCACAGCGATAATCTTGTCAATCACGTTCTTTTGTGCTGAAGCATAACTAGCTAAAAATAAAAGTATAAGCAGTGATAAATATCTCATAATCCTTTAATAAATTTATACTCAATAAAAACGCTCTAAACTAATACTTTTTCTTCAAATCTAAGAATAATCCGTTCGTTTTCGCTTTTTTATTTTTAATTTTCAAATCCTGTTAATAAATTTTGACGTAATCTTTACGTGTTCCTTCCGCGTTTATGTCTTTCTCTAGGTTTTCCTCGAAGGCTATTTTGCGTTTGTTCAATAATAGTATTTCGATTTCTTTTTTCACGTACCCGAGGGGAGCAGTTTCGTGTTCTTGGCGAGTTTCGTATATTTTCAGGAAATAGTAATTCTCGTCGTTTTCCGTTTCTATCAACTCTTTGTTTTTATATTTGGCTTCCCAATCGTTGCCCGTGATGGGCAACAGGTTCAATATATCGCGCAAGGGTATCCATTGGTCATTGAAGTTATCGTATTTTTTAGCCGAAGTAATGCAATACTCTTCCAGTGCCGCTTGATCTTTGGCATCTTTCGAGCGGAACCATTTCCGTACGTTGTCAATATTGATAGCCGATTTCGGCAACACGATAAACAATGCCCGCACGACGGGAGTGTTGAGTATGAAGTTGAACTTGTTGTTGTCGTAATATCGCGCTATCTCGGCATCGCTGATACCCCGGTCGAGTTTTTGAGCCACGAGTTTCTCCTTGTATTTATGGATGAGGATGGACGAGGAGTAATCTTCCACTTGCTTGCGGATATTCTTTTCTTCATCGCTTAGATTCTGGATTGCCTTGTGGAGCAGGAGTTCCTTGGTTATCCAGTTTCTCACGTAGCTTTGTGCCATGATCGTGCTGTCTGCCGAGGGGGCGCCGGCGGGGATGATACTATTTACTTCCGAGAGGAATAAATATTTATCAAATGCTTTGGCAACGGGCTTTTCCTCTTCGGGGAAATTTTCTTTACACGCGCCCAGAAAAAGGGTTATCAACAGTATATATTGTAATTTCATCATCTCGCTTGAATTATATTCGGGCGAAAATAATAAAAAGCGATTTAATTCTATCGATTCGTGGCAGTTTTTTCGTGTATTTTGTATTTTTGTGGAAGATTTCGAATGATGACCCGCGATATAAAGGATATATTGAAAACGTACTGGGGATATGATGAGTTTCGTTCCCTGCAAGAGGATATTATCCGCTCCGTGATGAGCGGGAGGGATACACTTGCCCTTATGCCGACGGGCGGGGGTAAGTCCCTTACTTATCAGGTGTCGGGATTGGCGATGGAGGGCGTCTGTCTGGTGGTGACTCCTTTGATCGCGTTGATGAAAGATCAGGTGGAAGATCTGAAAGGGAGAGGGATTTCGGCTGAGGCGATTTATACCGGGATGAAGACGGAACGGGTGGCATCTATTATTAATAAGTGTATTTACGATACGGTGAAGTTCCTTTATGTTTCTCCCGAGCGTTTGTATTCCGAGCGTTTCCGTGAAAAATTACGGATGATGAACGTGTGCATGATCACGGTAGACGAGGCTCACTGCATATCGCAATGGGGATATGATTTTCGCCCCGCGTACTTGCGAATAGCGGATGTGCGGGAATACTTCCCCGGGGTGGTTATCCTCGCCTTGACCGCCACGGCAACCCCGGCAGTGGTGAAAGATATCCAGCAACAACTTCGTTTCGAGACTCCCCGTGTCCTGTCAAAGAGTTTCCGTAGAGAGAATATCTCGTACGTGATTCGGGAAACGGAGGCGAAACCGCTCGAACTTTATAACATATTGTCCAAGGTGTGGGGAGGGGCTATCGTGTACGTGCGTACACGGGAGAAAGCCTCGTCCGTGGCCGCTTTCTTGAATAAATCGGGAATAAAATCCGATTTCTATCATGCCGGTTTGTCTTCTTTACAGCGGGCACGGCGTCAGGAATTATGGAAGAACGGGGAAGTACCCGTTATCGTGGCTACCAATGCTTTCGGGATGGGGATTGACAAACCGGATGTGCGGGTAGTGGTGCATTACGATATTCCGGACAGTCCCGAGGCATATTTCCAAGAAGCGGGACGAGCCGGACGGGACGGGAAGCGGGCGTATGCCGTGTTGTTGTCTTCTCCCCCGGCCGTGGGTGCGTTAAAAAGGCGTATAGAGGATGCGTTCCCGTCGAAAGAGTATATTAAACGGGTGTACGAGGCTTTGTTTAACTATTATCAATTGGGTGAAGGCGAGGGCGAGGGGCTCGTGTCGGAATTTAACCCGGATGTATTCGTGACAAATTTCAAGTTGAACTTGGCGAAAGCGATGTCTGCCATTGAAATATTGGACGTGGCGGGATATCTGACTTACACGACCGATTTGAATACTCGTTCCCGGGTGATGTTTATCGTCGTGCGTGATCGTTTGTACGATATTGACACGGGTAACCCTTTAATGGAGAAGTTATTGGTACTTCTAATGAGAAACTACGCGGGTATTTTTGTTCAAGATGCTTATATTGACGAGGGCTTTTTAGCGGATCAACTGGGGATAAAGCGGAAAGAGTTGTATGATGCTTTCGTTACTCTGGCTAAACGCAAGATTATCCGTTACGTGCCGGGGGACACGAAACCTTATGTTATTTTCCACCGTCCCCGCTTGCCTCTGTCATACGTGTCTATCGGTCGGGAGGCTTACGAGGAGCGCAAACACGCATATGCGAGCAAGATCGAGGCTATGGTGCGTTATTGCGAGGACAAGGAAACGTGTCGGCAATTGTTGTTGATGGAATATTTTGGGCAGAAGGAAAGCGAAGCCTGCGGTATATGTGACGTGTGTATCAGTCGGAAGAAAGCGTCGATAAGGGAGAAACCTGTCGGGACGGACGAGCGGATATTGCAATTGCTCGCGGGGCGGGATGTTCCTGTAAATGAATTAGTCCGTGGAATAGGTGTGTCACCGGAGGTGGTGGTCGAGCGGATTCGGGCATTACTGGATGAAGGGAAGATTCGATATGTCACTCCGTCTGTTCTTGGATTGATAAGCCGGTAAAGTTTACCTGTAACTTGTGTATGGTAAAGGGTTCGTTACCCCTTACGCTACCCTTTCGCTACCTCGTGAACGTAGCATGAACGTATCATGGACGTATCATGAACGTAACCCGTCGTTTATGCTGCCTTTGTGGTATGTTAAACCAGTATTTTTAAGGTAAAGTAGGGGTAGAGGATAATATAGGGAACATAAAACTAAGGATATATTTCGAGTTTTATTTAGTGAAAGAAAAAAAGTTTTAGAATCATCGGTACCTTTTTTCTCGTGAAGTGTTATAAGGGAAATAGCGATGAGATGAGAAAAGAGAATGATGATATTATTCGTTTGATTGTACGGAGTCTTCGGGGGGAATTGACCCCGGATGAAGAGGTACTTTTTATATCGTGGAAATTTTGTTCGAAGGCCAACGAGGAGATGTACCGACGTTTGGAACGTGAATACAAGGAACATGCGGAGTACGCGCTGTACAAGCAATTTGATACCCGCAGGGAGTGGGCTGTCGTGGAGAAAGGTATTCGGAAAAGACGTTCCGCACATCGTTTGTATCGTGTGGCAATTGCCGCTTCGTTCCTCGTTTTGGGTATTGCTTCTTATATCTTGCTCGCTCCCGAGAAGGAGCCTCCCCGGCAGTTGGCAAAAGTCTTGCCAGTCGGCGAGTATTCTTTCAGCAAGAAGGCTTCTTTGATTTTGCCCGGGGGCGATACGTTACAGATTACACCCGTGATGACTGACACACTAATCGAGCGATTGCCTTTCGTGAGTAATAACGGGGAGGCGTTGGTGTATCACGAGAGTTCAGGTTCGGATACTCTTGTGTATAATACCTTGGAGATTCCGCGAGGAGGGGCTTATTCCCTGCAATTGGCGGACGGAACGAAGGTCATGTTGAATTCCGAATCGCGATTAAGGTTCCCGCAGGCGTTTAACGGCGATACCCGGGAAGTATTCCTTGACGGGGAGGGATTTTTCCAAGTGGCTAAAGACGCGGAGAAACCTTTTATCGTGCATTGTACCGATTACAAGGTGAGAGTACTGGGTACGACGTTTAATATCTCGGCTTACGCGAGTGATGACGTGTCTATGACCACGCTGGTCGAGGGACGGGTGAACGTGGAGCGGGGGGACACGAGGGTGTTGTTGATTCCCGGGGTAATGGCTTCGGTGACACGTTCGGGTATCACCACGCGGGAGGTGAATGTCGATTCGTATATCTCGTGGACGAAAGACCAGTTTAGTTTTAGCGAGGAACGATTGAAGGATTTGTTAAAAAAGATATCCCGCTGGTATGACGTGGATTTCGTGTTTGACAACCCGGAAATCGAAGAATACAAGTTCTCGGGATTTATTCCCCGGTACGAGAATATAACAGCCGTATTGCAAATCATGGAGCAGGCTGCCGACGTGGTATTTAAAACAAGTGATGATAAGAAGATTACGGTGTACGATAGTCATGAGAAAGTACACTAAAGGTATAGAGTGAAAAAATAAGTTTGGTTTAAATTTTTGAAATGAAAAGATGGATTACCTTAAGTATGGTGATGCTATTTGTATTGCCATGCCCGGAGCTAACTTTTGCTTCCGCTAAAAAGAAGAAAAAAGCCACCACGGAGGTGAAGAAAGAACCCGTGAAGCGGCAGAGTAAGTATGACAAGCTGGTGAAGAATAAGCTGTGCGTGACGGCACGGGGCAATTTTGTTACCTTGCATAAGGTGGACGGGAAACTTTATTTCGAGATTCCCGCGAAGTACCTGAACCGGGAAATGTTGTTGGCATCGACGATTTCTGAGGCGAGTGACAATAACCTGTGCGCTATCGGGTACAAACCGAAACCGCCTATGCATATCAAGTTCACGAAGACCGATAGCACGATATTCATGAGAGAGGTGAACGTGACGGCCACCTGTAACGAGAACGAGGGACACATGAAAACCGTGATGGAGCGGAGTTTTATGGACCCGATTATCAACTCGTTCAAGATTTATTGCTACACGAACGATAGTTCTGCTTTTCTGGTCGATATGACCTCCCTGTTCACGGGGAACGTGGAGAAGTTGGCGCCGATAGCCAATTCGGGGGGAACGGTGGAGATCACGGCGGCGTTTAATAGTTCCGGGTCTATTCTGGATGATATTAAAGCGTTTGACGATAACGTGACGGTGAAATCATACCTTTCTTATTCCGTGACGGCGAAGATGTTGGGTATACTTTTATTGAAAAGGAACGAGCCGTTGACGGTGAAGGCTACGCGCACGCTGTTGTTGTTGCCGGAGGAGAAGATGCATCCCCGTGTCAGCGATTCCCGCGTGGGGGTGTTCCTGACGAATGCGAAACAGCATATCTCGACCGATCAGGATAAGATTCAGGCCTATACTCTGGCTACCCGTTGGAAGTTGGAACCCAAGGATATGGAAGCCTACAAACGGGGCGAGTTGGTGGAACCCGTGAAACCGATCGTGTATTATCTGGACGATGCTTTCCCGGAAGCGTGGAAGGAGCCGATGCGTCGGGGTACTTCGCGTTGGAACAAGGCTTTCGAGAAGATCGGGTTCAAGAACGCGGTGCAAGTGTTGGATTTCCCGAAGGACGACCCGAATTTCGATCCCGATAACTTGAAGTATTCCTGTATTCGTTACGTGCCGGCAGCGATATCCAATGCCATGGGACCCTCGTGGACAGACCCGAGAACCGGGGAAATTATCAACGCGTCCGTGATTATTTTCAATGATGTGGCGAAGCTCGTGAACCAATGGCGTTTCTTGCAGACTTCACAAGTGGATGAATCCGTGAGGGGGAAGAAGCTACCGGATAACGTATTGGCGGAATCTTTGGAGTATATTATCGCTCACGAGATTGGTCATACGCTTGGTTTGATGCATAATATGGCTGCTTCGGCCGCCTATCCCGTGGACTCGTTGCGGTCGGCAACTTTCACTCGAAAGTATGGCACGACTCCCTCTATCATGGACTACGCCCGCTTTAATTACGTGGCGCAGCCGGGCGATAAAGGGGTGAAATTGACTCCGCCCGATCTGGGAGTGTATGACGAGTACGTGATTAAATGGTTGTACACGCCACTACCGGGACTTAGCCCGAAAGAGGAGGCAGCCGTGTTGGAGAGTTGGATAGACGAGAAAGCGGGCGATCCGTTGTACCGCTACGGGAAACAGCAGGTGATAGAGCGTTATGACCCGAGTGCTATCGAGGAAGATTTGGGGAATGACCCGATTAAGGCGGGGGAGTACGGGATACGGAATCTGAAATATATTTTGTCACACTTGAACGAGTGGATTCAGGATGACGCGGACGGTGCTTACAAGGAGCAGATGTATAACGAGTTGGGGAACCAGTATTATCGTTATTTGCGCAACGTGATGTATAACGTGGGTGGTATTTACCTGTCGGAAGTGAAAGTGGGAACACCGGGTAAGACGTACCAATCCGTGCCGAGAGAGGTGCAACGGAAATCTTTCTTGTGGGTGTTGAATCAATTGAAGAATAGTGATTGGCTGCACAACGAAACGTTGACCGACCAGTTCTCGTTGCGGGTTGCCTTGCCCCCGATCGTGCGCTATTACACTGGAACCGAGTTGTTGGGATGTTACAAGAACGTGATGCTTTCCGCCCATGTATCCAAGAATCCCTACACGATGAAAGATTATTTTGACGATATGTACGCCCAAGTTTGGGAAAGTGCTATTAAGAACCGGAAGCCGACCGAAGGGGAGAAGATCTTGCAACGTTTGTCGATAGACCAGTCTGCCGACGTGATCACGAAGAAGTCGAAATTGGTGAAAGTGTTGACTGATGAGGATGTGCCTGCCGTGGGGAACGAGGCGTATATGCCTTCCGTGGATGAAATTGTCACTTACGGTCTGGACGAATCCGGTTTGGTGAGTGCGTTTCGGGATGAATTGCGGGAGATAGAACGTGAACGGGGATGCGGCTTCGTGGCGAAACAAATGGCTCTTAATTCTTTCAAGTACGGCTACGGGTGGCAATACCGCGTGAATACCCGCACTATCGATGATTCCAAAACCCGTTTCCACGCTTACGCTATTCGGGTGAAGAATTTGTTGAACAGTAAATTGTCTTCGGCAGATACCGAAACGAAGGCACACTACCAAGCGATGCTTTACACGTTGGATGAGGCGTTGAAAGCGTTGAATGAGAAATGAGTCTATAAGGTCCGTAAGGTCCATAAGGTCTATAAGGTCACGGGTGTCCTTCGGACCAGATTAAATCGGCAGCAAAGCTGCCGTGAACAAAGCGCCCCGCGGGGGGCCATGAACTTTCGACCTTATGGACTTTACGGACCTTATGGACCAATTAACAACCTAAATATGTTGAATATGAAAATGAATCTGTCTTTGAAATCCGGTGACAAGCTGCGGCGAATGTTTAAGGTTTGCCTGTCGCTTTGTTGCATTCTTCTATTCAGTTTTTCCGGTTTCTGTGATTCGTTGTCCCGGAAATACGACGAGAAGACACCTCTGAATCTGAAATTCGAGAAAGCCACGATGTTGCAGGTGCTGAATACGTTGAAGAAGGAAACCTCGTTGGATTTTGTTTACAACCACGAGGAAATTAAGGGAATCTCTTTGATCACGAGAGAGTTTAAAAATGCCACTATCCGGGAAGTTCTTGATTATTGTTTGAAAGATACACCATACACCTATTCATTTGTCAATGACGTGGTGGTGATCAAAAAGCGTCAGGAAACCAAAACCGTGGAAAAGATCACGATCACGGGAGAGGTAAAAGACGAGGAAGGAACCCCGCTCGCCGGAGCCACGGTACTGTTGAAAGGTACGACTTTGGGGGTGGCTACCGATGTGGATGGAAAGTACAAGTTGGAAATCCCCGTTCAGAAAGAAATGGTGTTGATTTTCAATTTTATCGGTATGTCGAGCCAGACTTTCACGATCACGAAATCACAAGAGTTGAACGTGGTGATGAAAGAGGACACGAAGGTGTTGGAAGACGTGGTAGTCACGGGGTATTACACGCAGTCGAAGAATGCGTATACCGGTGAAATCACGACCGTGAAGGGGGAGGATTTGTTGAAAGTGTCTTCAACCAACGTGATACAGGCTTTGGCTGCCTTGACTCCGGGGTTGAGAATCATGGAGAATAACGAGCAAGGCTCAAACCCGAATGCTATCCCCGAGATCTTGATTCGGGGTGCCAATTCTATTATGACGGAAAATCAAGCGGACGTGAATACCCCTTTGATAATGCTCGACGGGGTGGAAATCTCGATAGAAGAGTTGTATGACTTGGATATTCATGATATAGAGAGAATAGACGTGTTGAAGGATGCTTCTGCCGCGGTATTGTACGGGGAGAAGGCATCCAACGGTGTGATTCTGGTAGAGCGTTCACGGGTAAAAGGAACGAAGCCCCGGTTCAGTTATAATTTTACACCCAATTTCAGTTATCCCGATTTAACTTCCTTGCGATTGACTAATGCAACACAGAAGTTGGAATTGGAACGTCTTGCCGGGTTGTACGATAACGTGGATGGTAGTCTTGATCCGGCTTATTATTATAAATTGGATAACGTGCGGCGGGGGGTAGACACGGATTGGCCTTCCAAACCTTTGCGCTGGGCTTTCTCGCACAATCATTCGGTGAATCTGTCCGGTAGGGGCAACGGGATCGAGTACAAGGCGAACGGGAGTTTCGGAGATTCTTACGGTGTGATGAAAGGGGATAACCGTAGAAGATACGGGTTGAATTTCACTTTCGCTTATCATTTGAGCGATAAGTTGACTTTCACGTATCGTTTCGCTTTTTCGATGACGGATAGTAAAGCGAGTCCTTACGGGGATTTCTCCACGTACACGAAATTGAACCCGTATAACCCGGTATATGACGAGGACGGGGAGTATATCAAACTTTATTATTTTGATCCGTTGTCCGGTAGTTCTTCAGATTCTAAGAATCAAGGCAATCCGTTGTATAACGCGACTCTATCCAGTTTTAACAAGGGGAGAAGTAAGTCGTTCACGAATTATTTGAGTATGCGTTGGGATATTTTCAAGTCTTTCTTTATCACGGGAGATATGAACGTGAAGATGACGGAGTCGTGGAGCAAAGTGTACGTGTCGCCGGATGATTCTTCATTCGAGGGGGCTACCTTGAACAAGCGGGGAACCTATTCTTTCACGAATAACGAGGGAACCAGTTGGGCGGGCAAGTTCGTGTTGAATTATCGTTTGCCCTTGAATAAAGACGGAAACACGGTGGTATCTTTGAACGCGGGAGCAGATATCGGTATTAACAATTCTTCATCAATCACGACGAAAGCGGAAGGATTTCTGAAAGACGGGATGACGGATATTAAATTTGCATCGCAGTATGCCAGTACTCGTCCCTCGGGAGGTGATAAGAAATCCACGGAGGTAGGTTTTTTCGTGAATGGTAGTTTCGAGTTGTTGGGACGTTATTTTTTGAACGGTTCTTATAAGTCTGCCGGCTCATCAAAGTTCGGAAGCGAACATCGTTTTGCCCCGGTATGGACGGCGGGTATCGGTTGGAACGTGGATAAAGAGAATTTCATGAGTAATGTCAGTTGGTTGAATATGCTACGTTTACGTTTCAGCGTGGGTTCCACGGCTAACGTGACCTTCTCGCCCTATCAAGCGATGACGACTTACGAGTATAAGACCGATTTGATACATTACGCGGGAATCGGTGCCGTGCCTATCACGATGGGAAACCCGAATTTGAATTGGCAGCTCACGACGAAATATAATTGGGGTTTGAGTGCAACGTTGTTGAACGAGCGTGTGAATATTGATGCCAGTTACTACAAGAACAAGACGAAGGATGCTTTGATGCCGATCTCTTTACCGTGGTCGGTGGGGGTGTCTTCGGTGCAGGTAAATATGGGTAAGCTGGAAAATTCGGGATACGAGTTTTCAATATCGGGACAAATCATAAGACAAAAGGATTTGTATTGGATGGTTACCGTGAACGGTTCGCACACGAT
Source organism: uncultured Butyricimonas sp. (assembly GCF_959596855.1). Classification (NCBI taxonomy): domain Bacteria; kingdom Pseudomonadati; phylum Bacteroidota; class Bacteroidia; order Bacteroidales; family Odoribacteraceae; genus Butyricimonas; species uncultured Butyricimonas sp. The sequence goes on along the minus strand of NZ_CAUFYA010000060.1, from coordinate 5,779 downwards.
GGATAAATTGACAAACGTGTCCACGGCATTGAAGGCTTACGAGGTAACCCAGTCTTTGGGGGCACGTCCTTCTCTGAGATTTGAAGAGGGAGGTTCACAATTCGCTATCTATGCCATGCGGTCGGCAGGTATTGATCCGGCTTCCGGAAAAGAAGTTTTTATCACCAAAAACGGGGAATATACTTTGGATTATGATACGGATGAACGAGTAGAAGTGGGCAACACGAACCCTATTCTCGAGGGAAGTATATTTACCAGCCTTACTTACAAGGGGTTCACGTTGAATATCACGACGGGGTACAAGTTCGGGGGAGATGCCTATAATAGTACGCTTGCTGATAAGGTAGAAAATATTAACCCTTGGGAGAATGTGGATCGCCGGGCTTTTACCGACAGGTGGAAGGAACCGGGTGATTTGAAACGTTTTTTGGGAATTCCGGAAAGCAAAAGTGATGCTCAACGTTATTCGGCACGTTTCGTGGAACGTGATAATTTATTCGAGATCAAGAGTATTTCTCTTACTTACGAGTTTAAACCGGAATGGTTGAAGCGGATCGGTGTCAAGCGTTTGAACGTGGGTTTCGGGATGAGCGATATCGCGCGTTTCTCTTCCATGAAGTTGGAAAGAGGAACTTCCTATCCTTTCGAGAGGAGTTTTAATATCACGTTTAGACCGACTTTTTAGCAAACTGTAAATAGAAAAGAGTATGAAAAAGATAATAATTCTACTGTGTATATCGTTTTCCTTCTGCTGTTGTGACAGTTTTCTGGATGTGAATCCGGATTCGGAAGTGATTAATGGCGATATGTTCAACTCGGCAGACGGGGTTGAAGATGCTCTCTACGGTGTGTACATGACGATGGTAACCAAGGATATGTATGGTCGGTTGATGTCGAATATGATACCGGAGATATTGGGACAGAATTTCGTTTCCACCTATTCGTATCTGCCTTATCTGGGGCGTTTGGAGTATGACCGGAGTGAAACTCGGGGAATGTACAAGAGTATTTGGAAAACGGGATACTTGACGATTAGCTACTTGAATAATATTATCGAGAATCTGGAAGGAAAGAGCGAGAAGGATTTCCGTTATTATGATTTATACATGGGCGAGGCTTTGGGATTGAGGGCTGCTATTCATTTCGATTTGTTGCGGTTCTTTGCCGTGCATATCAATTCCTCGAACGAGTCGGCGAAAGCGAAAGCTATCCCGTATGTAACGGAATATGATTTCAAAGTAACGCCTTATTCTTCCGTGGCGGATGTTTACGGGAAGATTATTGCCGATTTGGAGAAGGCGGAAACTTTGTTGGCGGATGACGAAACGTATATGCCTGCCAATAGGGTCGGGAGCGAGAAAGGTTTTACCGGGGCACGGGTATTGCATTTTAATCTTTACGCGGCACAGGCTATGTTGGCTCGGGTGTACTGGATGAAAGGTGATTTGGCAAAAGCCAAAACGTATGCCGATAAGGTGATTCGTTCCAATAAATTCCGTTTTGCCAATAAGACGAACTTGAGTAGCTTCATGCAGAAAACAATTTCTTTGGACGAAACGATCTGGGGATTGTATAATGCTGAAATATATTCCGACTGGTACACGCAACATATCAATCGGCAAGGATTGGGAGAGTTGTGTGACGGTTTTGCGGATATTTATAAAGACGCGGGGCCCGCGCCGGGGAGCGATTACCGCTATTCGGCTTGGTTCGAAACTTACGAGAAGAGTGGGGTTAGTAGGGATATATGCGTGAAAATGATGGGACGGGTATCCGATACGACTTCTACAACCACGAGTTATGGCGGTGGGCCTTACTTGGGAACCAGTATGGTGAGAATCCCCGAAATGTATTATATTATGGCAGAGGCTCTGTTGGACGAGGGGGATGTAACGGGTGCAACGTGGTATTTGGATACGGTGCTCAGCGCCCGCGGAATGGTGAAGTTCGAGAATCGTACACCTGCTGTTGAGATCACGTTGGATGATATCATGGCGGAAAGAAGAAAAGAGTTGTTCGGGGAAGGACAATGGTGGTTCTGCTTGAAACGATTGAACAGTTCGGTAAGATTGGCGACTTCTTCGGCCGTGATTCCCGGTAGCGATAAAATTTATGCTTTGCCGTTACCGACAGAGGAAGAAGATTATCGCCCTAATGAATAACTATTAAAGTGAGTCGTTATGAAAAATAAATATTTGATATATATCGGAATAGTCCTTTTCTCGGGAATATGGGCTTGCAGTAACGATGCTGTTTATTATGACGCAAACCAGAAAAGGTCGATTTATTTCACGTGGGATAGATTGCATGCAGTCGAGAAGACGGCTAATGATACCGTGTTTTTCAGTTTTGCCTTGTACAACGAGTCGGAAATCGAGTACAAGATTCCGGTAAAGGTGATCGGGATGCCGATGAACGAGGAACAGGAGTACGAGGTGGAAATGGTGGCGGACTCTTCGACGGCCGTGTTGGATAAGCACTTTAAATTTGGCAAGTTGGTTATCCCCAAGAATGAAGTGGATGGGGAATTGTCGCTCGTGTTGGAACGTACGGATGATATTATGGATAGTCCCGTGTACATCTACTTGCGGTTTAAGGAAAACGAAAACTTCCAACCGATAGCCAAGAATTTTTATCGATTGGCTGTTGTGGACGGGGCATTGCCTGCTCCCCAGTGGTGGGCAGCCAATTATTTAGGTGTTTACGCGCAGAATAATGACAGGTTGTACCGGAAGATGTTGGAATATTTCTGGCAGTTGGAGGAGTTGAAACCGGTTTTCTATGCCGATGCGGTGAAGGAATACGGGCTTTACTTGGAGGATGCTCCAGCCGGATTTTACCAAAGGGCGGGTAATATAATCTGGATCAATTACGTGTTCAAACCGGCTTATGATTTTTATAGTGATCCGGCGAATACTTACGAGGGGTTTGCTATGGTAAATCCGGATAGGTTTATTCGGTAGTAAAGAAATTAAAAAGAATATGTTATGAAAACAAAATCTTATATAGTTCTGTTATTCTGTATCATGGCAGGAATGTATTCCTGTTATGATGACGACTCAACTTTGGGGAGGAATAATGTATCGAAGGTTTCTATTTCGGCAGCTTACGACACGCTTACCACTTATTTCGGGGAAGAGTTAGTGGTAAATCACGTGAAGGTGGAACAGTCGGGAGAGGAGTTGCCGTTGACTTACGAATGGGCATACGGGGAGTTGAATATGTCGAGTGGAGCTTTAAAGCCTTATCCGATCAAAGACACGCTTCATGTTGTGTCGACAGAGTTGGAATTGAATTATGCTTTCCGGAAATTGGGTACGTTCGGTTTAAGGTTGAAAGTGGATAACGGTGAAACAACCGAATTTAAGTATTTCGTGTTGCAGATTGACACGGAATATGCCGAGGGGATCACGATGCTTAGTAAGAATAGCGAGGGAAAAGGTCGGCTTTCGTTCATGAAAACCTTGACAAGAGAGGAGATTAGCGCGGGGAAGGAGCCTTATTTCCAAGATGATATTATGGAGGTTTGTAACCCGGATATGGAATTAAAGAACGTGACCGACATGATACAGCATGACGGACGCTTGATGATTAGTTCCGGTAGTGACGCGAGAATATATAATATGGATTCCAGAACTTTCGGTATCGAGATGGCAAGTTCCTTTGCCGCGAGATTCCCGAATGCCGCTCTTCAGCAATTTATTGGAATTTCGAGTCAGGATAATATGCACGTGTATTCTTCCGACGGAAGGGCTTATGTTTATGAAACGATGCTGGATGAATTACTCGTGTTGGATGCTTTTGCGGATTTGGATGTTGATGCGGGGATTCCCTATAATAAACCCGTGTTCGTGAATTACGAGAATTCAACGTATTATATTGCCAGTACATCAAAGTATATTGTAACGAGTGGAAGTAATTTCGCGGATTTGGATATTATACAGACTTGCTTTATCGGTACGAACTTGTATATATTTGCCACACGGAAAGATGATCCTTCCAAGGTATATATCGGTCGTACAACTTCAAGTAGTTTTGGTAAACCAACGGCTGCCAATATGAAAGAATACACGGCTACGGGAGAGATATGTATGGATCGTAATTCCATACTGGTAGGAGTAAAACCCCATACTTGTGTATATTACACGTATAAGAATGCGATTTATAGATATAAACCTTACGAGGAGTTACCCACGCAACCTGTTATAACGGTGCCGGATGGAATGGAAATAAAGACTCTTTCTTTGGATCCTGACCACGGTTATCTTTATGTCGGTGTGTACGAGAAAAATAGTACTGAAACCTTGAAAGGCAGTCTTTATATTTATGACACGGAAAATAGTCGCTTGGTGGAAACGCACAAGAATATAGGGGATGAACCCGTGACTGTGATTTATAAAGAGAGAGTGTAGGAGATTTTGGATTTAATGATTTTAGATTTAAGATTCCTGTAATCTGATTTAAGTATTCCGGCTCTTTCTCTGTTTGTTGAGGAGGGGTTGGAATATTTTCTAATGACAAGGAGTACATGTTGAAAAGAAGCCGTGTGAGCGAATCATTAAACCTTCGTTAAAAGAGAGTGCAAAAAAAACTAACACGACTGACTAAAACAATATACAGTGTTAAAATATTGATTGTAAACTATTAAATATCTCTTTAGTTATTTGAAAAAGATTTGGATTTTTACTATATTTGGATATCAATAATCGAACGTTTATTAATACATAAGTAAATTTGTATGTTGATGAAACAAAAAGCGTTGTATGATGGTTTTGTGAAAGGTGACGAGAAAGCCTTGGAGATATTGTATGATCAATATTTTGCCACGTTGGGGGTTTACGCGAGTCGTTTCTTGCGTGAAGAGGATATGTGTGTGGATGTCGTGCACGAGAGTTTTATAAAAACTTGGGAGAAACACGGGCAGTTTACTTCTTTTCAGGCGATTATCGGGTTCTTGTATACTTGTGTCCGAAACGCTTGTCTGAACGAGTTGCGGCATTTGGATATAAAAAACAAAGCATTATTACAGCAAGCTTCTGTTTGTGATATTGAAAACGAGATTATTGAAAATGAAGTGAAACGGATTATTTGGGCGGAGATAGCCAGATTATCCGGTGATTATCGTGATATTATGGCCATGAGTCTGGAAGGGTATTCCACGAAAGAGATATCCGAAGAATTGAATCTTTCCGAGCAGACGATTAAAAATAAAAAGGGGGAAGCTCTAAAGCAACTTCGTAAGAATATGGGCCCCTATCAATGGTGTTTGCGCTGTTTTTTCTAGTCTTTTTGCTATGTTCGGGTAGCAAATTACGAAAAAGGTTTCCCTACCTTTCGTTTTCCTCAATAAATAATTTTTTGCCTTCTTTTTGTTGGTGAAATTGCAATTTCTTTTGCCGTCTTTTCCTGATGCAGTAAGTCAATGAAATAATTTGTCAGGGGAATTGACGGTTCTTAATTATTCTATTACTTTTGTTCGCTATGTTGTAAAATACACGTGTTAAAATGTAAATTACGGGAAATGATGGTATATTTTTGTGGTACATTTGCATGTGTTTTGAATGTTGACACATGGTGATGCATATTGTTTTACTATATATTTAGATGTATTTGGGTTGATTTTTAAGGTATTGGATATACCTTAGCGGTTTATCGGAAGTTTTTAGTTATGGTAGAAGTGTATATTAGATACAAGAATTTATAAAATAGTAAACGAAAGGAAACTTTATTATAGGGTTTAAATAAAATGTCTAGAATTTTTTGTTCGATGCTTCTGATC
>NZ_CAUFYA010000059.1:0-28656 GCF_959596855.1 uncultured Butyricimonas sp. | reverse complement strand
GATCCGCTTGCAACCAAGCGATATTGGAACACAAGACAATCCGGTACGCGTCATTATACCACACGAAAAATCGATCGTTACGGTAACGATCACTTACCACTACGGCAGTACCTGCCGGGAGGTTGTTTTCGATCTCTACGTTAGTTTGTTTTTCTGTCATAATATTTAAATATTATGTCCCGAGAAACAATTCCCTAGCAGATTTCTAACATATTATTAAAATTCATTCAAATAATTAGCCCTCTCTTTTTATCACGTTTTTAGGACAAAAGAGAGGGCTTCCGCTGTGCGTTTCACACGAAAGAAACACTTATATCAAAATAAACTTATATCAATAACATTATTTTTGACATTCAGATTCTACCAACTGTTTCAGTTCCTTCCCCCACACATTGCGGGCTATGATTTTCCCTTGAGGATCCAAAAGAAAAAGCTGGCAAATCTTATCTATTCCCCACTCTCTCAAAAAAGGAGAAAGCCAAGCCTGGTAGTCACTTAATAATAACCACGCTACATCATAGTTTGCTGTCACCTTAAGCAAATCATTCTTTTCTCCCGCAACCATAATATCCACGATCTCCAAATTTTTCGCCCTGAAACGGTCATACAAACTTTTTTTCAATAGCAACAATGCCATATAATCATCCAATACGCCACTACCAATTGTCAGCAACACATATTTTCCCCGTAATTGAGATAATTTCACCGGGGTGTCAAAAACATCCGCTAGAGTGAAATCGGGAAAAGTTTCCCCCGGCTGTAATGCTCTATCCCTCTCGTAAATATCCCGGAAAGTTTCCCATTGCCGCCCATGAAATGCTCCGGGAGTCAAGTAACTGAACATGGCACTATAACGAGGAAATTCATATTTATCCATTACACGACAATTGTAAATATGATTTAGGCAGATATGACTGGCAGGATAGCGTTTGGCAAACTCGATAAAAACCTTGTCTTCTTCCAATTTGAGTTTCTCATATTCCTGCTGTAACCGACTATATTCGTCCATATTTCCCGCATCCGCTGCAGCATTCGCCGATTTTAGTATTTCAGATTGACGCTGTCCTATTCCTGCCATGTGCTTCCGGTAGAGCTGGTATTCCTCCTCAACCTTGGCTCCTGTCACTCGAATTTGCCCCCCCTCTTCCTCCGTCAATCTTATATCATCACCATTTGCAATCCAATACTGTCCAAACCCACATTCCTTGGTCGCAAACAACGCATAACGAGGTCCGTCTAATTCTCCTGTCTTAAATAAAAATTCTCCCCCTCTAATTTGCACAGAATCAGGGATCGCACTTCCCCTATTTAAATATACCCATTTCCCGTCCATCCCATTCACTTTCCCCCGAATAGTACACTGAGAATACCCGTAAAACGGTACCCCAACCAAAACTATCCATGTAAAGACACAAAATATTTTCATACAATTCTTATTATAATCATTACTTATTTAAAACCATTTTCACTTTCTCTTCTATAGCTAAACCACGCAACTTCTTATACAAAATTCTGCCCTCTCCGTCAATCAAAAATATCGCCGGAATACCATTCAAGTTATACCATTTATACAACCCCTCATCCGTTCCCCGCAAATCGGAAACCTGCGTCCATGTCGTTCCATCTTCTTCAATAGCTTGCACCCAGTCCTTGCGTTTAGTGTCAAACGACACGCTGATCACATCGAAATCAGCCCCCTTGTATCGGTCATACACTTTCTGCACGAAAGGACTTTCTTTGCGGCACCAACCACACCATGAAGCCCAAAAATCCAAGATAACACACTTTTTACCCTTCAAAAAAGTATAAAAATTTACACTTTTACCGTCAGGTGTATTCATCGTAAAGTCTGGCACTTGAGCTCCCTCATTCAGATCTCGCAAACTATAATACTGATTCTGTACCCGAATCCCTGTTTCACTTTGCCTTACCCGATCGGGCATCTTTGACAATGCCTCTGCCACGGCTTGCTTCAAACCACTCGCGTAAATAAAAACATAATAGCGATCTATCACGTAAGCCGCCTCGTCGTCCGCTTTAGCAATCATTCGCAACAATTTCTTCATAAACGTCTTGTCTTTCCGCAAATCCGCTTTCCGAGAGGCCGCTGCATACGTATTTTCTATTTCACGGGTCTGTTTACTTTTTTTCAGACCGTCTTTCGCTGAAACAGATAACGTCCCCAGCAATAAAAATATAAATATAAACTTTTTCATTCCTGATACAACTTTAATTTAGTTCGCAAACGTTTAACTTCTGCCTCATCCTGACTCTTTTCCTCGGCAGCTTTTATAGCCATTTTCAACATATCAATCCCTCGTTGTTTGTACATCTCCGCGTATTTCACACGCAACTCTCCCAACTTCTCGTAATCTGTATATGACTTTGCACCCCGAGAATTCATCACCACCTGCATGGCATCAACCCCATTTTTCAACACTCCTAACTCTTTCGAAGAAGAAGCATAAATACAATCAGCGATGCCTCGCGCAATTTCAAGATATTCTTCAGAAGGAAACCAAGTCCACGAATCTACCGGCTTATCCGCCTCGTATTTTTGCTTTAATTTTTCAAAAAATACCACAGCTTCCTCTGGTTTCACCATCATCAAACACTTGTACCGAAGAACTGAATTATCTTTATCTTCCGGCATTAACTCCAATAAATAAAGCGCTTTCAAAACTTCCCCTTTTTCCATATACATTTGCACGGTTTCCAATTCTGTTCGAATTCCTTGCTCGGGCATTACTTTTAATGCCCAGATTGCCAGATGTATTGCCTCTGCCACTCCGGGCGACCAAGCATCCCAACGTCCTCGAATAATTCCCTGAGCATCAACTAATATCGCTGTCGGATGTCCCCCCTTTATGGAAGCGCAACACGCATCGGCATTTTTCCCTCCAACAGTCGGATAACCAATCCCTTTTTCTTTCCACCACTCTTCAGCTTTATATCCTTTGTCTGTCAAAGTTTCGTTCGCATCAACTCCAATTACTTGGACGCCCTCGTACACACCCGGCTCTCGACGCATTACCGTATCTATATCACAAGAAAGGATACGACAACCGCCACACCAAGTTGCCCAAAAATTCAGAACCACAAATTTGCCTTGTAACTTTTTGCTATTCAACTGTCGTGTAAAATTGAATTCCGGCATCGGTTGCCCCAATTGCACTATCGTTCTGAATTCCTCCCCCCCTGCATGTTCTTGATAACCGGTTCTCCAATTCTGGCAGTACTTTTTCATGAATCGATCCAACGCAACGTAATCTTGTGCTTGAACCATCACTACCGAAAATAGTAATCCGACAACTATTCCAATCGTCTTTTTCATTTCTTTTCGCTTTTACATTCTTATTACTTTCCACAAATCTCCGCAACCTTGGCTCGAAGTGCTTCTCCCCGCAAATTTTTAGCCACAATACGCCCTTCACCATCCACCAAAACAAGATAAGGGATTCCATTAAAACCATATAATTTTGTCATTGGCGTTGCCCATCCTTTCAAATCGGATACTTGTCCCCAGTGAATCCCATCATCCTCAATTGCTTTTTTCCAAGATTCCAATTTACTGTCAAGGGACACACCCAATACATCAAACCCTTTCTCTTTATAATCCGCATATATCGCTTTCACATTTTCACCTTCCTTCCGGCACGGTCCGCACCAAGATGCCCAAAAATCGATCAATACCAGTTTTTTGCCTTTCACGTACTCATACATAGATAACGGCTTACCCTCTGGCGTATTCAACGTGAAGTCGGGAGCCACCGCACCCGATTCCAGCATCGTATAACGCTTCATTATCTCTTGCAATTCTCTTCCCACAACAGACTGTTTCACATCCAAAGACATTTTTTCCCATGCCTCTTTCGCCTTTTCCATCAAACGAGGATATTGGACACTGTATGAATTATATTTCCACAAGGCATACGCGGATGCCATATCATGTCGTTCCGCCACTACCATTAATTTTTCAACCATAACAGAGTCTGTCCCTTTTCCCTGCATAGAATTTTTCCCTATAAGAACATCATTCACCTCTCGCATTGCAGCATCCGTGGAATTACCCGTCACGGAACATTCAATAAAATTCGAGTTGAATGTCGTGTAAGTTTCATCCGTTAATTTAATATACGTGTCACAATAATCCAAATAAAGCAACACGCACTCTGGTTGTCCCTCTTTATTTAAACGATACAATAACACCTCTCTAGGCTGAATTTTCTCTAGAGCAAACGAGAATTTTCCATTTTCAATTATAGTGGAATCACTGGGAGAATTTCCCCCTGCTGCCACGAGATATAATTTTTCTCCGTTTCTACTGGGACTACATTCTCCTTTTAAAGTCATTCTTTTATTTTGTGCCACCAAGGATAATCCCATGCATACAACTAGTATCAATAATCCGATTTTTTTCATCTCTTATATTATCAAGTTTTAAACAATATCTATTTATCTAAGTTCAACTCTACAACTTTCTCTTCCTCAACAACAGGTAAACATGTTTCGTCGCTACAGGTCTGGTAAGTTACCTTCACTTTTATATCCACTTTACCTTTCATACCGGGTTTTGCTTTTATCCTTTGGGTAAAAGTGAAAACTTTACCATCATACACTTCATTTGCCCCGTGTAACTTCACCGGGGGCAATTGCAGTTCGCCTGCCTTATTCAACCCTTCGGGTAATGTAATTTCAATCGACACCGGCACTTGATTCTCGTTTATTTTATTCTTCGTGTACAAGTGATATGTTCCAATAGTTTCAAAATTGACCGTAACTTCAAAATCTTCCTCTTTATATACTCTCCCAGCCTGCACGAAATAAGATACCGGTTCCTTTTCCGCCATCTCATACTTAAACTCTTTTTTCGCCGGTTTGTCATACTCAAATTCCCGCCGTCCGGCTTTCATCGGTACTGCCAGCGCCTTTTGCCTGTTCTCCTTACCGGGGAACACGAACACGTAACCACGATGACGTAATGTCAAGTATTTCCAGTCATCAAGCTTGCCAACCAGAAATTCTTTATTCAACATTCTCTTGTCTATCTTTTCCTGCAAATCATCTATCGATTCATAATACTGCAACGACTCGCCCGTATCTTTACCGGGAGAAGGTAAGCCCAAATCCCCGGTATAACGCCAATAAAGATCTGCAGCACCCTCGAAACCATTAATCGTGGGAATCGAAAGTCCTATAATAATATCCTGTACTCCATCTCCATTGTAATCGACTACCTGAACGTGTGGCGTGCAACCGGGTAACGCTTTGCTGCCATCTGTCGCCAAAAATAGCGGACGAGCATGTTCGAAACGCAAACCATCATCTGTCATCACGCCTCGTAAAAAATAGATACCAAGTTCTCCTTCACGCGTATACTCGTCCGTGGCGATTATATCCAATACCCCATCGCCATCCCAATCCACCGGGTTCAAGTAACAATGAGCAGTCATAGAACAAGCACCCACGACATAAAAATCTTTACCGGTTTCCACTTTTACTTCCGGATCCCGTCGCGTATGCAGGATCGTACCATCCACATGATAAAGAAACTCCCGTCGTCCAAAATTCGGTTCCGTTTTCGTTCCCGTATTCAACGCCACCCGATAACCGCCGCATCCTCCCACGAACAAGTCCAATAAACCATCGCCATTGAAATCCGCCAAACGAGCCGACGAATAATTCCAGTATGACCAAGATTCCTCCGACCAAACCGGTTCTCCAAATGACACAAACCTTTTCCCGTCTTGATACCCAAATTGGGGAATCTGGCGTCCCGGCTCAAAACCATTCTCGCCACCACGCCACCACGTCACTACACCCGGATAATATTGCCCAGAAAAAATATCAAGATAACCATCACCATCAATGTCCACGATCTGCGGGTGAATTCCGATACAACACCACTGGTAATTCGAGATCACATCTCCATTCACGTCCGTGGCGTAGAACCACTCTCCCGTAAACTTCGGCTTCTTCTTCGTCCCAACGTTCAAGTATACTTTGATTCTCGATTGCCCCGTGATAAACTCCCCGACCAAAAGGTCCGGTTTACCGTCCCGATTCCAATCAAACAAAGTGGGATAAGCCAACCCATGCTCCTCCGTGCGGATTTCTCGTAACGTGCCATCCACACGTATCGGCCCGTCCAACACGGGAGCTCCCACAAGTGGAGTAAAATAAAGTTTTTTCATCTCCGGGAAATTCGTTGTCCGCACATCTAACAGCGTACTATCATGCGGTAACGGAAGATTCAAATCCGGAAGATTCTGCGCTGGTAATTGTAAACAACTCCACGCCAAAACTACACCTAATAATAACTTCTTTTTCATACAGTAGATTATTTTTACATACAACATCATTTAAACAAATTTTCCACAACTTCCTTCAAACCTCTATGCAATTCAGAACTGGTCGCCAATATTCTGCGAGAGCCATCCACCAGCACTAAATTAGGTATACCGTTAAAATTATAAAGCACACGCATATTCCCATCCCAACCTTGCAATTCCGACACGTGCGTCCAAGGAAGTTTATCTTCTTGAATTGCTCTCATCCATGCATCTTTATCAGTATCCAGCGAAACCCCGAGCACATCAAAGCCCTCCTTATGGTATTTATCGTATAAAGCTAACACTTCCGGATTTTTTGCCCGACAAGGAGCACACCATGAAGCCCAAAAATCTATCAACACAACTTTTTTTCCTTTCACGTATTCGGAAAGAGATACCGATTTTCCATCGGGTGTATTCAACGTAAAATCCGGAGCAGTTGCACCCTTTGCCATCGACAATACTTCTCCCAAATCGGAAAACATCCGTTTACCTACAGGACTCAGTTTTACCTCTTCGGATAATTTATTCATGTAACCTGTCAATTCATCGTATGTCATGAATTCCACGCATATGGACGCATATTTCCACAATATGAACGCCGATGCCAAATCCCCGCGCATTGACACCTCTCGAAACTTCCGGATCGTAGTTTCACCCCACAAATCTTTCATCGCCGAAAACACCGCATCCCACGTGACGGCTCCTACCGGATTTCCCTCTATTTCACACTTAATCCAAGCTATATTACCCACTTGTTCCGCCTCTCCCAACTTCAGATACGTGCGACAATTATCCAAATAAACCAGCAAGATTTCTCTTTCCCCTTTATTTATTCGAGACAACACGTACTCATCCGGTTCCTTACCGTCCAAATTAAATTCAAATTTTCCGTTCCGAACCTCAACGGAATCTACCCATTCATTACCAGCTAAATACAGCATCTGTCCCTTTTCGGCAGAAAGCCATTCCCCAGATAACGACATTTTCTTCCCTTCCCTCCGGCAAGCAAACATTGCCAAAGACAACATCATTAAAACCAATAAGTTCTTGTTCATTTTTTGTATCATTAAAAAATAACTACTATCGTTTGTTTTTCATCCACCAGTGGCAAACAAGTTTAAAATCAAACCATGTTTCTCCGGGCGAATTTCATTTTTCGTACTATCTATACCGACTTAATTTTTGTTCTCGTATATAAACATGAAACATATAACCCATAATCAATGTGATTATGAGAATCATTGATTTACTCATACTTTTGTAATTATTTACAAATTGCTATCTTGTATACGATACGAGGGTGCATCAGGCACCCTCGCACATTTTAATACCCTTTGATTTCGACTTCTTGAATTCGGTCAAAACCTTCATATATACCCAATTGTGACTTCACTTTTCCCGAATTCGGATCTAACTCCAGACTATACAGTTTTCCTGAACCTGAGGTTCCGCCGTATGTTCCTACCACCATTACCACGTTGTCCATATAGTACCCTTTTCCTCCGGTAACTTGCGGTTTCAAAATCTTCATCAAGGTAATATCACCATCGAATTCCACCTTGGAATTATTCTCCATTACCAATTCCGATGGACGAATCGGATTCCCATCATCTACCGAGAAATGATAAACCCCTTGTGGAGTGGCGTAATATCCCATGTTTATCTGATTTTTCCCAAATGCCCAATCCACCACATTTCCACTCTTAACATCATTGATATGGGACAGTTCATATTTATACTTGGGAAAATCCTTTATATCATTAGCAGCATCATTCATCTCCGCAATAAAATAAGAACCATCGCTTTTACTTTTCATCACAGCAAGCATCCCATACTTTCCACCCGCATCCCAATAAAGCAAATCTGCCCGCATATCGCCGGGATTGAAAGGAATTTGTATCCCCGGTTCATTTATATCCAGTAATGCCAAATATGAAAAATCATAAATCTGCCCCACAGATACAAAACCGCATTTATTCACATCAAACAAAATACTCTGTCCAATACCCCTTCCCGATGGAATAAAGAGCTGGGGATAAAACCTGTATCCATGTCCATCACGACCTTCATCATACTCGTACAAGGGAACTGCCACCCGATATTTATATGGTTGTCTTGTAAAAATATCTCCGCCATCAAAAATATATAAATTATTATTATACATACTAATTCCTTCCGGTTGCCCAACGTTCAAGCCTCCAAGAAACAAATCGTTCCACTCGCCTTCTTTTTCCATTGTCTTACTCTTTACCACAGCAGAACTATTTTCAGTTAAAGCTATGATAACAATGTTATCCGGGGCTCCAGTAGAACCCGTAAGGAAAGTTTGCCAGAGTCCAGTTCCCTTACCGGCAATCTTCTGATTCCTATTTTTGGCAGAATAGTAAGCAACATCCGTTTTATTGATAAAACCTGTAGCAGGTTTCACTAACTGAAATTCAGCCGCCTCAATCACACCTATATCAGAAATATTTTCGTCACCGTGAAGCACCATAAGCCCAAGTGCTGTAGGGGCCATACTCAACATCACGTCTACCACATTGGAATAAAAATGACGTCCGTTACTAATTTGCGTTACATTCAAACGCATCTTATACGTCTTTTCTTTATTCAAAACTGCATTCTCCCACTTGTAATCCAAATCCCTTCCTTGAGCCACCGCAACAAAAGGATTGAACCATATCGTATCCATCTGCACCTCCCAATCATACCGCAAATCAACATCGGGAATTGAAGTCTTTACATCTGAAGTAAGTTTCAACGTTTCACCATACATCAAACTATGTGGCCCCTCCTCTTTGATAGCCACTTGCACATCTTCCAAATTCCGGTAATCGTAATTTCCTTTATCCTCGTAACAACCACACCATGTTATTGCCACGAAAAATATCCAATACAATTTTTTCATAATACCCTACTTTATTTCGTCAAATAATCAAACTCAATGACACTTTCATCATCCTCACTATATTTGACGTTATTGTCTTTACAATATTTGTTCAACTTATAAATCAGTACTTTTATCTCATCAGAATACCATGAATATCCCCCAGCATTCAAGGTATCAAAGGCGCCCTCGACTTGCATAATTACCTCCATTTTCTTGTCTGAATAATACCCCAAGTTATACTCTGCCGATTTATCCCACCAAGCAGGTCTAGTAAGCTTACTTGAAATCACTAAAGCGTTTTCCAAACTCTCGTTCAATCCGACTTCAAAGTCTTCCGACGAACATATTCTGAAGCCAATCGTATCCGGTGCATTCCCCAAATTCACGGTCTTATACACGGTCACTCGCAACACACCCGAACTCTGATTAGCAGGTATCACCGCTGATATTTCATACCGTGACGTGTCGTTGGTACATCCCAAATCCTCAATCTTCACCGTTCGCTCGGTTGCAACTCTGCCTCCCGCCATGGAAATGCCGATTTCCACCGCGTATTTTTCAACTCCTTCCGGTTGAGAATAAAAAGAAAATAGAGTCGTGTCATTCGCTTTCGTGAACCACACGCGCGGCTTCTCGTTCCACGTGGGAATTTCACTTTTCGAACATGCTACCGCACCTAACAAAAGCACCACTGCAAAATATAATATATTTTTCATCTTCTTCTATATTTTAATTCAAACTATTGACGTCCGGCATTAGCTTGTTCTAAATCCGGAATTTCAAACGTGAAAAACTTAACATCCGTCATATGGGATGAGAAATCCATCTTTTGTAAGCGTTTGTAATAATACCACAATTGCCCCTCCCCGATAAATTCTTTCTTGTACTCTTTCAAAATTTCTTCCTTTAACCTTGAGGATGACATATTGCGATCCAAAGAATAAGAATTCAACCCGCGATGAGAGCGAACTTGATCAAGATAATCCACTCCGTCTTTAGGATCCAAAGCACATTCTGCCGCAATGTAATACATCTCGGACAAACGGATTAACGGTAAACGCTCTTGAAAATAACGACCACACAAAGTATGCTGATAAAATTTGGCCACAAGGAAATTACTCTTGTAAGAAGCGAAACCATACTGGTAACGATAATCGGCCGTATAACTCTCGTATAACTTCATTCGCTCATCACCTGTAAGTTCCTTGCTATTATAAGATTGACTCATCCCGACAGTTCCATCATAAATATAGGAATCCATCAATTTCTCTAAATCTGTCACGTTCAATGCAAAAATATGTTCTGTCGCAAAAGTACGATCCTGTTTATGTTTATAATACTCGTCCGTCTGGGTAGAAGTAATACCCGTCAAATCGCTTTGCTGTACCCAAGGAAACGTGCTTTCCTGTACCGCAATCACCTCTTGTGCACAAGCTAATGCATTCGGCTCATCCCCTTTCCAAAGGTAAACTCGAGCCATTGTGGCAACAACGGCATAATAATTAAAACGGAAACGACGATTATGCCAAGTCGGAATATTTTTTGCAGAAGAGAGATACTTCCCGGAAGGTAAAGAAGCCAAACAAGCCGCAGGAGTAACCCCCAAACGCATGGGATCGTTCTTCAACAAATCCTTCGCGTTTTTCAAGTCCTCCAACATAATTTCGACAGCATCCTTTTGCGTGAAAAGGGGAGTAACCGTAGGAGCCAACATCGTCACGTAAGGAATAGACTCTTTATCTTTACCCGTTTCATAAACTTCGGCAAACAGGCGCAACAAGTCGAAATGTAAATAAGCCCTCAAACCAAGCGCTTCGCCTTTAATCAAATTATAATTATCATCAGAAAAAATGCCTTTATTACCGTCTATTGTAGCTAACAAGGAATTCAAATTGGCAATTTGAGCATAAATACCATTCCACATTTTTTCAATATACGGCTTACAATAATTTCGCTGCCATTCATTTTCCGATTTCGCATACTCGTACGTGTACCATGCCATATGCTCAAACATTTGGATATCATAATACCCAGCAACAATATCCAAAATATTGAATGTCAACTCTCTCCCGTAAAGAGAGCCGTCACACATTTTGGCATAAACACCGGTCAACGCCTCAGCATAGCCAAGTTCTGATTTAAACAACTCGTTACGGTCTACTTGATTCGAAGCGTTCACGTCCAACCAGTCATCACACGCTGTCAACGCAAACATCAATACCGCTAACCCTAATATTTTTATTCTTTTCATATTATTCATGTTTTTCGATTAAAATGTTGCCTGCAACGAGAACGAGAAATTTCGGGCAAAAGGATAAGAAGTTCCTCTCTCTATATCGATACTAGACACACGCAACAACTCGTTCATGTAAAAAGAAAGTTTCAATCGCTGTAAAGCCACTTTCTTCAACCATGCCGCTCCAACAAAATCATATCCCACGTTCACGGTTGAAATATACAATTCATTGTTTTCTTGGACAAAACGTGAAGTCGGTCTTGTCATTTCCTTCATATCGCTACTTCCATTACCATCCATAATATACACCTTTTTATATGGAGCGATATCACCCGTTTTTTGCCAAGCCTTCCACAAACGGCGATCTAAATTTTCAAGACCGGTCACATTCTCCATACGAGCTATTAGATTTGAATTATAAAGATCCCCTCCTAACGTGTAGTTACAAGCAATAGAAAACGTAAAACCTTTATATCCAGCATTAATTCCAAGCGCTCCGCGTAACTTAGGGGTAGTGTTACCCACCACCACCTGTTCGGCTGCACTCCACGTGAAGGTACTTTTTCCGTCTTTCGTCAAGAACATTTCAGTTCCAGTTGTAGGATCAACTCCCAACGAACGCATTCCCCAAATGGCATCCATAGAAACCCCTTCATAATAAAGCGTAGCAGGCTTCGTAAGTTTATTTACATACTTCTTAGCTATTTCCGATGTCATCTGTCCGTCGGTAGCATAATCATACCCACTATCAAGCGAAGCATTATGCTCCTCATTACTATTTTTGAATATATCGTATATTTTCTTGATCTTGTTTTCGTTATGCATTGCCGTAGCTGTAAATGTCACGTAAGCTTGTTGCCCCTCATTCCGCCACGGCGTGACAGAAATTGCCAATTCATACCCCTTATTCTCTATAACACCCAAATTCTCCTTATAATTGGCAAACCCGGTGGAAGCAGGAAGCGACACATCCGACAACAAATTGTCCGTCTTCTGGATATAATACTCCGCACGCAAAGTCAAGAAATGTTTAATAGCAATATCAGCCCCGAAATTGTAATCCATAACCCGCTGCCATCTCAACTTAGTATTAGCAAGAGCAACTAACTGGGCTCCTATCATATCACCATACGAATAATCGTAATACTCGTACCGATAACGAGCTTGGGCCGGATCTACATTCTGAGTTCCCGTGTACCCCACGGAAGCACGTAATTTGAAATTCGAGAGCCAACTATTCTCTCCTAAAAATTCCTCATGGTGAAGATTCCAACCGATACCCAACGACCAGAAAGTTCCCCACCGGTTATCACTCCCATATACAGAAGAAGCACTCCTACGTACCGAAGCATCAAAAAGGTAACGATTGGCATACGAGTAACTGAACGCACCAATAATTCCTATTTCCCTTGTCTTAGAACTGCTTCCGGAAGGTTTTCCATAGGTTTCATATTTAGTGGCAAAGAAAATATCATCCATACTATCATTTCCAAAACCTTCACCAACAGCAGAGAACGTGCGATTATTACTTGAAGCAAGATTCCAAGTCAAGTTGGCAAAAAGGAAATGTTCGCCAAATGACTTATTGAAATTCAAACCAGCTTGCACGTCTATTTTTTCAGATGAACCGTCCGTCTTGGTATATTGCCCCTTACGATCACTCATGCCATTCTCATCGTAATGCACGAACTTCGTGTGACTCTTCGGATAATATACATCAGACCCGTTTTCCTGACGAGAATAAGAGAAAGAACCTCGCAAACGGAGAGCATCGTTAATATTCCAATCCGCAGAAAAATTATCTCGAATTTCTGTATATGCCGATTCATTTTTCGTGTTCAACGTGGCATTGTACAAGGGGTTGTGTACCTCCGTATTTCCATTACTGTCATATGCTCCATTATGAACGATAAATACCCTATTAAGATTTCCATCCTTATCATAAGGCGACCAATACGGGTTCAAGGAAGTATACTCGTCAAATGAACCATAAGGCGAATTCTTCGACCAATTGCGAGTAAACTCGATCGTGTTACGGAACAATAAATTTTTATAAGTATAAGATAGAGTAGTATTTGCATTCAGCGTGTTACGTCCCGATTCTTTCATGACACCGGCAACACTGTTATAAGATACCCCAAACTGGTAACGCATCCGTTCATCACCGCCTTCCAGGGTCAACGAATGCTTGTTACTGAACCCCACACGTAATGGTTTGGAAAGCCAATAAGTATCCACACCACTCAGTATATCGTCATATACCTTTTTGTATGATTCATGTGCCGAAATGGTCCCTAGTTGCGTATTCGGACCATACATTCCTATCCCGACCTCAAAATCCAACTTCTCGCGAGCATCCATCAAATCATAACCGGTTAAATCCGGTGCCTCGATACCGAAATCTCCCGAATAGTAAACTCGTAATTCCCCCATCTGAGGACGTACCGTTTCAATTACTACCACTCCATTTCCGGCTTTTGAACCGTAAATCGCTTTAGCAGCGGCATCTTTCAATAAAGTTACACTCGCAACCCGATTCATGTCTAAATCGAATACTTTCTCAATTGTCGTTTCAAAACCATCCAAAATAAATAACGGTTGATTCGGGTTCCCCTCGTAATCCCCCCTCACATTAGAGAAAGAGGTCTGCCCGCGTAATTGCACATCTGGCAGACGGTTAGGATCACTACCAAATTCTAAATTTTCCATTATCTGGAACGCAGGATCCAAGTTTTTCAAACTTTTTATCAAGTTCTGGTTACCGGCACGCAAAATATCCTCTCGTTTAAACGTGGCAGCCGACCCGGTAAAACTTTCCGCTTTTCGGGTGAACATACCTGTTACAACTACCTCATCTAAATTCTCAATATCCTCCTCCAATACTACCCGGAGCGTATCGGTCTTTTCCGTGAATGATACGGATTTACTTTTAAAACCGACAAAAGAAAATTCCAAAGAACCCTGCGCCATGGGCAATACCATCCGAAACCATCCCTCCATGTCAGTAACGGTTCCAAGAGAAGTTCCCGTCACCTTAACTGTCACACCCGGCAAGGGTTGTTTCTTTGTATCATACACGAACCCTTTCACGCGAACGGACTTACTCTCCGGCTCATCAGTTTTCGCTCGAAGTCGAAAGACTACCAACTGACCGTTCACTTCAAACTCCAAATTCGTTCCTTGCAAACAATGCTCCAACACGGCAAACAAATCCTCGTTTTCCGCCTTTACAGAAAGATTAGTTATCTCCTTTATGTCTTCACTAGAAAACAGAAAAGTATAACTCGATTGTTCTTGTAACAAATCCAAAACATGTAGAAGTGTTTCATTCTTCACATCCAAACTCACTTTCTGTTGAGAAAATGTGGTCGCATGCACTGATGTCAAACTTAACACCAAGAGGAAAAATCCAATTTTCATCACTCGTAACATTTTTTTTAGCCATTGCCTTCGGCAATAGCACGCATTAAACTTTTTTTTCATACATTTGTAATGACGTTAATATTATGGACTGTTTCCAGCAGTCCGTTTATTTGTTATCCGAGGGATGTTTCCAGCATCCCTTATTTTTTTACCACAACTTTATTCCCTTGATATTCAAAACGCACTTTACCTGTTTTTTCAAATTGTTCCAACAAACTCTCCACTCGCTCAAAGCGACTGATTACACCATAGAAACACAGTGATTCCAATTCCGAATCGGTAAATTCATACTCCATCTCGTACCAACGTGCCAACGTTCGCATGATATCCCGCAAAGGAGTATCCCGAAAGACGAATTGTCCCTTTATCCATCGGGTATAAAGGTCCGTGCTTACCTGCTCCACATCCAATTGCCCACTTGCCCGGTCAAGTATAGCCTGCTCCCCGGGTATCAATATACGCTGCAAATCATCCTTCTTTGTTAATACTTCCACCTTTCCGTGAACCAAAGTAGTTCGTATGACAACCTCATCGCCGTAGGCGTTCACGTTAAAAGCCGTTCCAAGCACTCGTACGTTCATGTCGCCCGTTTCCACCACAAAACGTCCTTTCCCGGGTTCCACCTCAAAATAGGCTTCTCCCTCCAAACGCACCCGACGTTCGGACGCCCCGAATACCATGGGATAGGTCAAACGACTCTCGGCATTCAACCATACCCGTGAACCATCGCTCAACGTGAGGTGGTATTCTCCGCCCCGGGGAACTTCCACCGTGTGATAAAGCGTATCTTCCACGACGGGGTTATTCTCGTAAGAAAGCGACTCTTTTTTCAGATGCACGTTCACACCTTTATCTATAATAGTCTGCCCCGGCTTTTGAGTAGTTAAATCAATTCGCGTTCCGTCCGAAATAACCAATCGGACACTGTTATTCCCGAAAGCAATAGCCGGAATAGATTTCTCTCTCGAAATTTCACGGGTATTCGATGCCCAGAACCAAGTCCCGGCGACCAAAAGAATCACAGCCGCCGCACTCCACGCACACAAAGAGAGTATCCGCTTCCTCCGTTTCTCCTTGCGTTCACGAGAGAAACGTTGCCACGCTCTTGACACCCGAGCTTCATCGACCACGGGCAACTCCCGTTCATAATACCGACAAGCGTGTTCCACGAAACGCCGCCGTTGCTCGTCCCCCGCTATCCAACACTCCAAGCGCTCCCGCTCCTCATCGGTCAGGCAACCGTCCACTCGCTTCCGGATTAAAGTCCAATCTATCTGTTCTTGATTCATATCCTTTTCTTCAAATTTCCCCTAAAAGACATGAACTTCAATTTTGGGTGACACGAAAATGATTTTTTTTCGATTTTTTTTATCCCAGCAAACGGGATTTGATGTATTCTTCTATTTCTTACAGAAACAGTGGCGCCTCGTGAAAGGCGCCACTGCATTTTTCAGTTCTCCAACTAACAATTCCTTATTTGAGATTTTCACGGAAAAACTGTTCAATTTTATCGTAGGGTATCACTCCTGCACGATTGTCGTAAAGATCCACGTGAGAGGCCCCGGGGATAATCATCAGTTCCTTGTTGTCACCCTTCAGTTTCTTGAATGCATCCTCGCTGAAATAACGGGAGTGTGCTTTCTCCCCGTGGATTACCAGAACAGCACTACGGATTTCATCGCTATATGCAAGTAGAGGCATATTGATAAACGAAAGAGCCGATGTCTTGTTCCAACCGCCGTTTGAATTAAGGGAACGCTTGTGATAGCCGCGTTCCGTCTTGTAGTAATTGTGGTAATCTTTCACGAACCAAGGGGCATCGTCAGGCAGCGGATCCACCACGCCACCGCCGAGAGCGTATGAACCGTTCTTCGCGTCAATTGTACGCTGGGCGTTGAGCTGTTTGCGGAGTTCGTAACGTTGCTCGGCATCCATCGAGTCAAAATAACCATTGGCATTCACCCGACTCATATTGTACATTGTAGAAGTAACGGTCGCTTTGATCCGGGTGTCGATGGCAGCCGCATTAATTGCCATTCCGCCCCATCCGCAGATACCGATAATTCCGATACGTTCGGGATCCACGTCATCACGCGTAGAGAGAAAATCTACCGCCGCACAGAAATCCTCCGTGTTGATATCGGGAGAGGCAACATAACGAGGTTCCCCACCGCTCTCGCCCGTGTACGAGGGGTCAAAGGCAATAGTCAGAAAACCGCGCTCTGCCATCGTCTGGGCATAAAGTCCTGACGACTGTTCCTTCACAGCACCGAAGGGACCGCTTACTGCAATAGCGGGTAATTTCCCAACGGCATTTTTGGGTATATACATATCGGCGGCAAGCGTGATGCCGTAACGATTGCGGAAAGTCACTTTACTGTGATTCACCTTGTCACTTTTAGGAAACACTTTGTCCCACTCTTGAGTTAAATTCAAGTTTTCGTTCTCCATGGTATTAGAATTTAAATTATCGTTTGTTGCAAATAAACTTCCCACGGTGCAAAAGCACACGATTAAAGCTGCAGATAACCGTCTGATTGACTTTTTCATATCATTTATGGTTTTAATTGTTTTATCTTATAACGCAAAGGTAAAGCAAAAGCCCCACGGCATAATTGCTGTGAGGCTCAAAGATTATTTCTCAAAAGCTCAATTTATCTTCCCGTGAAATCAAGAGAAAACGGCAGTCGGCGGTACCCCGTACTGCTTCTTGAACGCCGTAGAAAAATGCGACGGGTTCTTGAACCCGACCTCAGCGTAAACATCCGCAACCTTTCTCCCACCCTCTTTCATCTTGGCGTAAGCTATCTCAAGACGTTTGCGAATCAACCATTTTTCCGGTGTGAGGTCGCTTATCTTCTTGAAATCACGCTTGAACGTGGCAAGGCTTCTTCCCGTGTAGTGCGCCAATTCGTCCAACGTGAACTCGTACATATAATTCTTGCTCATGAAGTCCAGAATATCAATCTTCCACGGCTCGTTGAAATCGAAAAGCATCGGTGCGAACCGTTCGTCAATATGTAATAGAGCGAGCAACCCTTCCTGCAACTTCAGATTCATAAAATCATCTTTCGGCTTTACCTCCGGGTCGAAATAGGGCGTCATCGAGGCGAAAAGACTCGCAATTTCTGCGGTTTTAGGCAGCTTGATTACGCCGGCATCCAACTTGGACGTAGAGGCAGGAAGTTTGTAATGGTCTAACTTACCATACATCTCCCGCAGGAAATTCCTTTTAAAATTCAAAAAGATACCGCAATAACGTTCGCCGTCACACGTCTTTTTATACATTGTAATATGGTGGTCACGGGGAATGAACACGCATTCGCCTTTTCCGACACGAATCTGTTCTTTACCATTATCAAGAATCATCTCGCCCGAATAGACATAATTCATCGCATACTCGTGCGAACGATGGATACAACCGCTCTCGTCATCATAGAAGAAACTGAAAAACACGTCGTTATAAGCGAATATAACCTTCATTGGTCCTACTTGGTTAGCATTTTCTTGTTCCATAGTTCTTAAATAAAAATATCCAGAAAAAGGCAGGAAAGATTTTCCCGCAAAATTTTATACGCCCGTTTCAAATGAGTGCGCACGGTGTTCTCGGACAACGCTAATTGCTCGGCGATTTCCAAGTATTTTTTACCTTCCATCACGTGCAACTCCACAATCTTACGCTGTTGCTCGGAAAGTTTTGACAAAGCCTGTTGTACCAAAGCAACTAATTCTTTGTCGTCTTCCACATCATCATCAGCGAAAGAAAGTACCAAAGCCTCCGCTTGTCGCTTTTTGTACTCGTCCAAAAGGCGGAGCCGTCTGAAATAACGTAAACAGGCATGTTTCACGGAAGAATAAAGATAGGCTTTCAAATTCAAGTTCTCCGGCAATCGCTTCCGGTTTTCCCACATCCCGGCAAAGACGGATTGAACGATATTCTCCGCCTCTTCTTCACTCATCACGTAACCGTACGCAAATAAAAACAAAGGACGATAATAATAACGGAAAGCCTCTTCGAATTCTTTTTCCGATGACATCCGATTATTTACCCCTTCACTATTTTTATTCAATTTATCCATATCCATAACACACGTAATCCAATATTGTACAAATGTAGTAAAAAAAGGAAATAATGCAACCACGGTTACAGTAACGGCGGTTGCGATAGATTCCGCTTTATCTGTTCCAGACCGGGACGGGAGAGCGGGGAATCTTTGAAACGGCTTTTGAAAGTTTCCTCGTCCAATTCAAGCCAATCTTCACGGCTCATGTACATCAGCCACTCGTCAGGCAAAAATTCTTTCACGCGGTGCATCACCGCCTTCCCGTTCCACGGGCATACTTCCTGACAAGCGTCACACCCGAAAAAGCGCTGTCCCATCTTTTCTTTGATTTCCAGCGGAATTTCATCTTTACGCTCGATCGTGTTATAAGAAATACAAAGGTTGGCATTCACTTCGCGTGAAGACAAAGCTCCCGTGGGACAAGCCTCCACGCAACGGTTGCACGTCCCGCAAAAATCCCGCTCTTCCGGAAGAGAATAGCCGGAAGGTTCGAAATCGGATATAATCACCCCTATAAAGCAATACGAGCCCAACCGGGGATTCACCAACAAAGTATTGCGTCCTATCCAACCTAACCCCGCCCGCCGTGCCCACTCGTGCTCGAACACCGGGGCGGAATCGACAAACACCCTCCCCCGAATATCACGTCCGGTCTTCTCCTTTAAAACAGAAAGCAACCGGAACAACCGTTCTTTCAGCACGATATGATAATCTTTCCCGTAAGCGTAACGGGCGATGACAGGTACATCCTTCTCCTGACGCCGGGGGGTATAATAATTAGTCAATGTTACAATCACGGAACGGGCTCCTTCAACAAGTAAAGCGGGATTCTCCCGCTTCTCTATATTCTTCGCCATGTATCCCATTCCCGCGTGAAACCCTTTCTCTATCCAACGAAGCAAAACCTCTTTCTCCCGAGTCAGCGTATCGACCGGAGCCACCCCGCAAGCATCAAACCCTAAGAGCCGGGCTTCCTTTTTTAAGTCTATAAGGTCCATAAGGTCTATAAAGTCCGTAAAGTCATGATGTCCTTCGGACAATGTTTATTGGCAGCAACGCTGCCATGAGCAAAGCGCCCCGCAGGGGTCCATAGACCTTCGACCTTATGGACTTTATGGACCTTATAGACTATCATCATATCCCGAATCCCAATTCCAACTTCGCCACCTCGCTCATCCGATCGGGAGTCCAAGCCGGTTCAAAAGTCAGATTAACGGTAACCTCGTCAATCCCGTCAAGCGTCAATACCACGTCGTGTACTTCCTGCACGATCTGATCGGCAATGGGACATCCCGGAGCTGTAAGCGTCATTGTGACAATTACTTCGTTCTGCTTCGGGAACTCGATACCGTAGACAAGCCCCAACTCCCATATATTCACCGGCACCTCCGGATCGTACACCGTTGACAACTTCTCTATCACCAAATCTTCCATTAAACTTTTTCCCATATCACATCATTTTGCCTCGTAAGCCAAGGCGTAATACTTGATTTGCTTTATCATAGACAACAACCCGTTCGACCGCGTGGGCGACAAATGCTGGGTTAATCCAATCTTGTCAATAAAATCCAGATTTGCGTTCACGATGTCGTGAGGCGTCTGCCCGGAAAACACCCGAATCAACAACCCGGCAATACCTTTCGTGATAATCGCGTCACTGTCAGCCTCAAAGTACAATTTACCGTCTTTCAGTCCGGCATGGAACCACACCCGCGACTGACACCCTTTTATCAAGTTGTCGTCCGTCTTGTGCGCCTCGTCCATAGCCTCCAAACCATTCCCGATCTCGATCAGGTAAGCGTATTTATCCATCCAATCGTCATACATGGAAAACTCTTC
This sequence comes from uncultured Butyricimonas sp., assembly GCF_959596855.1. Taxonomy (NCBI): domain Bacteria; kingdom Pseudomonadati; phylum Bacteroidota; class Bacteroidia; order Bacteroidales; family Odoribacteraceae; genus Butyricimonas; species uncultured Butyricimonas sp. Next base: position 7,869 of record NZ_CAUFYA010000059.1, on the reverse strand, counting down.
CACGATTTGATTCTGAATCTCTTCTATCGTCATTGTCTTTACATTTTGAAAATCTGTTCTATTTTCTTCAACCCGGCACAGAAGACATCTATTTCCTCCCGGGTATTGTACATGGCTATCGACGCGCGAGCCATCGCGGTTACCCCGTAATGTTGCATCACCGGCTCGGCACAAAGCTGTCCCGTCCGCACGGCAATACCCATTTTATCCAACAGCGTCCCGAGGTCAAACGGGTGAATCCCCTCTATCCCGAAAGAAATCACGGAAGACTTTTCCGCCGCTTCCCCGTAAAGGATGATACCGGGAATCCGGCGAATCTGCTCCATCGCGTACCCCAACAACTCGTGCTCGTAACGGGCTATCCCGTCCAAGCCAATCCGGTTCACGTATTCCAACGCCTCGCCCAAGCCAATCACCCCGATAAAATCGGGTGTCCCCGCCTCGAACTTGAAGGGCAACTCGTTGTAAGTCGTTTTCTCGAAACGCACTTCCTTGATCATCTCGCCCCCCCCCTGCCACGGCGGCATCTGTTCCAACAGGCTTTTCTTCCCGTACAACACACCAATCCCCGTGGGACCGTAAATCTTATGACCGGAGAACGCGAAGAAATCACAATCCAATCCCTGCACGTCCACCGGAATATGTTGAATAGCCTGCGCCCCGTCCACCAAAACGTATGCCCCGCGGGCGTGGGCGGCATCTATAATTTGCTTCACGGGATTCACCGTTCCCAGTACATTCGACACGTAAGCCACGCCAACCAGTTTCACCCGCTCGTTCAACAACTTCCCGAACACCTCCATGTCCAACTCACCCTTGTCATTGAAAGGCACCACCTTCAACACCGCTTTCTTGCGGTCGCACAACATCTGCCACGGAACGATATTCGCATGATGCTCCATCTCCGTCACGATAATCTCGTCCCCCTCGTTGATAAATGCCTCACCGAAAGAGTGCGCCACGAGATTGATACTCTCCGTGGTTCCCCGGGTAAAGATAATCTCCTCGGTGAACGCGGCGTTGATAAACTTCCGCACGATTTCCCGTGCCTCCTCGTTCGCGTCCGTACATTTATTACTCAGGTAATGTACCCCGCGATGCACGTTAGAGTTATAACGCAGGTAATATTCCGTCATCTTATCGATCACGGTCAGCGGACGTTGCGTGGTTGCCCCGTTATCCAGATACACCAGCGGTTTATCATAGATTTTTTCCTCCAGTATCGGAAAATCCTTCCTGACTTGACTTACATCGAACATAATTTATTGCTTACAGTGCATCACGCAATTGTGGCACTTCGTTAATTCTCCTCTTAAACGTTTATCCACCAGATTGTCGATCTCCTCCCGCAAAGGTTCCAGTTTCACCCGTCCGACAATCTCATGCGCGAAACCGAACATCATCATCAAGCGGGCTTCCGCCTCACCGATACCCCGGCTACGCAAGTAAAACATAGCCTCCTCGTCGATCTGTCCCACGGTAGCCCCGTGACTGCATTTCACGTCATCGGCGTCAATCACCAGTTGCGGCTTCGTGTTCACCTGTGCCGTGTCAGTCAGCAACAAGTTATTATTCGCCTGAAAAGCCTCTGTCTTCTGGGCATCCGGTCGCACGGTAATCCGTCCGGCAAAATTCGCCAGAGCCGCATCGTCCAACACGCCCTTGAAATGCTGGTTACTCGTGCAACGCGGGGCGATGTGGTCGATAAAGGTGAAATTATCCACCTGTTGTTTCTTGTCAGACAAGTACATCCCGTACAGGTTACACTCGCACCCCTCCTCGCTCAAGGCGGCGTACAAATTATTACGAATGAACCCGCCGTAAAGCGAGATCACGTTGGCATCATAACGCGAGTTCCGCTTCTGGCAAACAAACACGCTATTAATCTGCGACGCCTCTATATGTTGATTCTGCACGTGATAGTATTCAAACGCGGCATTCTCCCCGACGACCACCTCCGTGGCATTATTCGACAGGAAAACATCATCCGACAAGGTATGGTCACATACCAGAATCGTCGCTTTCGCGTTACGTCCCAGCACCACCATATTTCTCTGGAAAGACATCAAATCCGCGTTAGCCCGCATCAGATTCACCACTTGCAACGGACGTTCCATCACCACGTTATCGGGCACGTACACGAACACGCCGTCCTGCGCAAAAGCCGTGTTCAGCGCCACCAACCCGTCCGAGTCAGCCGGACGCGTGTATTGGTCATAGTGTTGCTCGAAAATCTCCTTGTACTTCACGCTCGCCTCGGCAAGACTGCAAATAATTACCCCTTCCGGAATCCCGGGAACACGGTTTTCCTGCACGAACCACCCGTTGATGGTCAGCATCAGATTGGTTTCCAGATTCGGCACATGGCACTTGAACAACTCGTTCAAATCAACACCCTGCTTGATATGTTTCAATACCACCTTGTAATCCCGGTCGAAAACAGGCAACGTATCCGCGTACAGGTAATCTTCCGTCTTGTACGGGACACCGCCCAGCGCCACGAAACGCCCGAACGCTTCCTCCCGGTGACGGTTCATCACCTCGCCGCATCCCTCCCGGAGTAACTGTTGTCCCTCCCGGAAAAGGGTGGCAAAATCGTTATTTATTTTCTCTAATCTCTCCATTGTCTATTACTTACCGGAATGTACTTCCTCTTTTATCCAATCATAACCGTGTTTCTCCAACTCCGCAACCAACTCCTTGCCGGCGGTTTTCACGATTCGACCGTCATACAGCACGTGCACCACGTCGGGCACGATATAATCCAACAACCTCTGGTAGTGCGTGATCACGATCGTGGAATTATCCGGACGCCGCAACTTGTTCACCCCGTTTGCCACGATGCGCAAGGCGTCGATATCCAAACCGGAATCCGTCTCGTCAAGAATAGACAATTTCGGCTCCAGCACCGCCATCTGGAAAATCTCGTTCTTCTTCTTCTCCCCGCCGGAAAAGCCCTCGTTCAACGAGCGGTTCAACAAACGGCTGTCGATGCTCACGAGTTCCATCTTCTCCCGGATCATCTTCAGAAACTCACCGGCAGGATAAGGCGGCAGCCCCTTGTATTTACGCTGTTCATTCACGGCAGTCTTCAAGAAATTGACCGTGCTTACACCGGGAATCTCCACCGGATACTGGAAACTCAGGAATATCCCTTCCCGCGCCCTGTCTTCCGCCGGCAACTCCAACAAGTTCTTACCGTTAAACCAAACCTCCCCTTCCGTCACCTCGAAACACTCCCGTCCCGTCAACACGGCGGAAAGTGTACTTTTCCCTGCACCGTTCGGTCCCATAATCGCGTGTATCTCGCCCGCGTTCACCTCCAAGTCAATCCCCTTCAAAATCTCCTTCCCGTCTATCGAGGCGTGCAAATTCTTTATCTTTAGTAAACCCTTCATATTCATTTTAGATTTTAGATTTTAGATTTCAGATTCCAACCGCACCAACCGCCCTCGTCCAAAACCATAAATCATAATTTGTCATTCATAAATCGTAAATCTCAAATCATAAATCGCTTCCATATCATCCCACGCTTCCTTCCAAGCTAATCTGCAATAATTTCTGCGCTTCAACGGCAAACTCCATCGGCATTTTGTTGATAACATCTCCGGCGTACCCCTTGATGATCAAGCCGACAGCGTCCTCCGTGGATATTCCCCGCTGGTTGCAGTAAAATATCTGGTCTTCACCAATCTTGGAAGTCGTCGCCTCGTGTTCCACCTGTGCCGTGGGATTAGCCACCTCAAGATAAGGGAACGTGTGCGCACCGCATTTATCTCCCAGTAATAACGAATCACACTGCGAGAAATTGCGTGCCCCGTGACAACTTTTCACCACTTTCACCTTTCCCCGGTAGGAGTTGGAACTATACCCCGCCGAAATACCTTTCGACACGATACGGCTACGGGTATTATTCCCGATATGTATCATCTTGGTTCCCGTGTCCGCTTGCTGGTAATTATTCGTCACCGCCACGGAATAGAACTCGCTCACGGAACCGTCGCCCTTCAATATCGTGCTCGGGTACTTCCACGTGATCGCCGATCCGGTTTCCACTTGCGCCCAGATTAACTTGGCATTCTCCCCCTTGCAAATTCCCCGCTTCGTCACGAAATTATAGATACCGCCCTTCCCGTTCTTGTCACCCGGGTACCAGTTCTGCACGGTACTGTATTTCACCTCGGCATTCTTCTCGATCACGATCTCCACGATAGCGGCGTGCAGTTGATTCTCGTCCCGCTGCGGGGCGGTACACCCTTCAAGGTAACTCACGTAACTCTCCTCCTCCGCCACGATCAGCGTACGCTCGAACTGTCCCGTCTTCGCCGCGTTGATACGAAAATAAGTCGACAACTCCATCGGGCATCGCACCCCTTTCGGGATATACACGAACGACCCGTCACTGAATACCGCCGAATTTAACGCCGCGAAATAATTATCGGAATAAGGCACCACGGAGCCCAAGTAACGTTTTATCAAGTCCGGGTGATTCTTCACCGCCTCGGAGAAAGAACAGAAAATAACTCCCCGTTCAGCCAACGCCTCCTTGAACGTCGTTTTCACCGACACGCTATCCATGACCGCGTCAACGGCTACCCCGGAAAGCGTCTTCTGCTCGTCCAAGGGAATCCCCAATTTATCGAAAGTAGCTTTCAACTCGGGATCAACCTCATCCCAAGACTTTTTCACTTCCTGCTTCGGGGCAGCGTAATACACTATATCCTGATAATCAATCGGCGGTATCTCCAATTGCGCCCACGCGGGCATCTTCATGGTCAACCAATGCCGATACGCTTTCAACCGAAATTCCAGCAACCACTCGGGTTCCTCTTTCTTTTGTGAAATCAACCGGACAACAGACTCGTTCAATCCCTTGCCGATCATCTCGGTTTCCACGTCAGAAACAAAGCCGTATTTATACTCACCCTCGGTTACTTCATTCAATATATCGTCTTGTTCTTTAGCCATAACTCATTAATTGAAAATTGAAAATTGAAAATTGAAAATGACAAGGATATACCCCCTGACAAGACCTAATTATTCAATTTGTGCAAAAGTACAAAAAAATATCACCTACCCAATTATCTATGGGGTAGATAATATCTATTACGTGATAAACCAATATTATGATTCAACCGCCGAGGCATAAACCCGCGAACAAGAAAAACTTGCAACCTGCCAACCCGTAACCTGCAACGTGGCAAAACCACAGGGGAAATGCGCCAAAACGCTTTTCATCCGGTCCATAAAGTCGAGCCTTCGGCTCTTAAAATTCATAAAGTCTATAAAGTCACGGGCGTCCTTCGGACTGTGTTCATCGGCAGCAAAGCTGCCGTAGGTTAAGCACCCGCAATATCTACGGATTTTACGAACCTTATGGACTTTATGAACCTTATGGACTTTATGAACCTTTGACTTGAGCGAAGCGACTTCCCATTTGCGTCATTCGGCAATTTAGTGTATTTTTGTACACGAAATAAGAAAGACACGAAGCATGAGTGAAAACAAACCATTGACAAAACTATCCACGTTAGGGGAATTCGGGTTAATCCGTCACTTGACACAAGATATAAAATTAAAAAATTCTTCTTCCGTGAAAGGAGTCGGCGACGATGCCGCAGTACTGGACTACAAGGATAAAAAAGTGCTCGTCAGCACGGACATGTTGATAGAAGGCGTACATTTCGACCTCGCATATGCCCCATTGAAACATCTGGGATACAAGGCCGTGGCGACCAACGTCAGCGACATTTGCGCCATGAACGGCACGGCGAAACAGATTACCGTTTCGTTAGCCATATCCAACCGCTTTTCGCTGGAAGCCGTGGAAGAATTATACGAGGGGATTTACCTCGCCTGCGACCAATACGGGGTAGACCTCGTGGGCGGCGACACGACATCTTCCAAAACCGGCATGTGTATCAGCATCACCGTGCTCGGGGAAGCTGACGACGAAGAGATCACGTACCGCAACACGGCAAAAGAAAACAACTTAATCTGCGTAAGCGGGGATTTGGGAGCCGCCTACATGGGTTTGCAATTACTGGAGCGGGAAAAAGTGGTATTTCAAGAAAACCAGAGTTCCCAACCGGACTTCTCCGGCTACGAGTACATACTGGAACGCCAGCTAAAACCGGAAGCCCGGCAGGATATCGTCCGCCTGTTGAAAGAAAAAGGTATCAAGCCCACGGCCATGATGGACGTTTCCGACGGCCTCTCTTCCGAGGTATTGCACATATGCCACGATTCCGGTCTGGGTTGCAAAATATACGAGGATAAACTCCCGATTGATTACCAGACTTACAAAATGGCGGAAGAACTGAACATGAACGCCACCGTGTGTGCCCTCTCCGGCGGTGAGGACTACGAATTGCTGTTTACCGCCCCGCTGGAAGATTTCGAGAAATTATCCGCCATGGAAGGAATCAGCATCATCGGGCATACCTGCGCCAAAAGCGAAGGATATAACTTGATCACGAAAGACGGCAATTCTTTCGAACTGAAAGCACAAGGCTGGGTAAATTTTAACCCCGACAACCAACAATAAACGACCGACCATGAGCAAACTGGACAATATATTGGACGAATCTTTACTGCACAGCGCCAGCGGCGACCGGAAAGCCCTCCGCCTGTTGTTGAGAAAAGTCATCCCCGACAGATTCCGCTATTATCACGAGAGCCGGGCAATAACCCGCCAAGAGGAATTTTCCGATATGCTATACAAAATCCTCTTGCTCGAACTGGATGAGGAAGAAGAAGAAAGCATCGAACTGGCTGAACTGGCATACTTGGGCATCAGCGAAAGAATCACGTGTTCCCCGGAAAACATCTACGATTGCGTGAAGAAACGAATCATATTGATGCATTATTTCGCGGACTATTTCACGGATAGCATGATTGAGGTATTTCTGAAAAAATACAGGGCGGACAATCTATTGGAAGCCCGGAAACTTGCGCTGGAATCCCTCGAACGGATGCAGTTATTCGATATTTTCTTCATGGAACAAAACTTCGGCAACCGCATCGACCGGGACGAACAACTCACCGACGTCAGCAATGACATTGAACTCGCTCCCAACCTCTCGGACGAGGAACTGGAAGAAGCCGGACTGATGCACCGGGTGCTGTACGCCTATTTGAAAATGAAGTACAGGGAATAAATACCCACAAAAAAATCGAGAGTCTATTAACTCTCGATTTTTTTCTTTAGCGATTGGGATTAGAATCTTCTTTCTCTCGGTGCTCTATAACCTCTATTATCGCCTCCTTCTTCTCTCGGTCTTGCTTTTTTCACAACAATTTTCCGTCCTTGAAAATCTGACTCGTTTAAAGCATTGATCGCGTTGAAACCTTCCGTCTCGTCTTCCATTTCAACAAAACCAAAACATTTAGAATTACCAGTTTCTTTGTCCATAATTACTTTGGCTGAAGAAACAGAACCGTGCTCCGCGAAAAGAGCTTGCAAGTCTTCACTCGTGGTGGCAGAACTTAGCTTTGCAACAAAAATATTCACAATAAAAATAATTAAAATTAATAATACATGTAGAAGGGTACGTAGATAGATATCTTTGGTTTCAACGATAAACAACTATTTAACTTCTACCGCAGCAAATATAACTAATTTATTAATAATCAAAAATTAATATCACTTTTTTTCGCTAATTCCTTAAAATTTATCTCACCCCCGAAAAACGATTGCCAGAAGCCACCTATTCTCCATCTCCCCTATTTTTTTCATCCCCGATTCTATTTTTTCTTTATAATCGCTTGCAATTTCAAAAAATTCCCCTACTTTTGCACCCGTTAAAACATAACGATGGTGCCATAGCTCAGTTGGTAGAGCAAAGGACTGAAAATCCTTGTGTCCCC
>NZ_CAUFYA010000058.1:0-29881 GCF_959596855.1 uncultured Butyricimonas sp. | reverse complement strand
CCCGCGACCCCATGCGTGACAGGCATGTATTCTAACCAGCTGAACTACCGAACCTTTTTTTGCATCAAACAACCGCTGTTGTTCTCAATTGCGGTGCAAAGATAGGTAGTTTTTCTTATTCTGCAACATTTTGATGCCGAAAAATAGAAAAAAAATGCGATTTCACTAAAGTTTGAGCGTTTCGGAACGCTTATGGATAAAGGAATACAGGATATTCTTGTTGAGAATGAAATGGTTAAATGTAAAAGTGATAAATCAGCTCTAAAATTTCAGTTTCAGTGATTGGAGTTTAAATTTTTCCTTATATTTGTGCCTTATAATAATTGTCAAATTTAAATTAACTTATAAGATAATGAACGTACCTGCAGAATTAAAGTACACTAAAGAACACGAATGGATTCGTGTTGAAGGTGAAGAAGCATATGTTGGTATTACTGACTATGCACAAAGTCAATTAGGTGATATCGTGTTTGTTGAGGTTGAAACAGAAGGTGATGAGCTGGAAGCTGGTGATACTTTCGGAACTATCGAGGCTGTAAAGACCGTATCAGACTTGTATTTGCCTGTTTCCGGAGAAGTTTTGGAATTTAACTCAGAACTGGAAGACCAACCTGATTTGGTAAATAAAGACCCGTATGGAAAGGGTTGGATTATCAAAATAAAGATTAGTGACGAAGCACAATTAGACGGTTTGTTGAGCGCTGACGCTTATAAGGCATCTATCTAATTTTTTTGATAAGACAAGGACTGTATGCGTTATCTCTTTCGGGGTAATGGATACAGTCTTTTTTTATTTCGTGATTTGATGATTTATGATTTTAACGGTTGAAGGTTGAGTTGGTAATGTGTGACATTTTCAATTTTCAATTTTCAATTTTCAATTGCTTGTTATGACTTTAATAAAATCTATATCCGGTATTCGCGGCACGGTTGGGGGACAACCGGGAGATAATCTCACCCCGTTGGATATCGTGAAATTTGTTTCCGCGTATGCCACTTGGCTAAAAATCGGTGCCGGGAAAGAGAAGGCAAAGATAGTGTTAGGACGCGATGCCCGTATTTCCGGTGATATGTACGCAAAACTCGTGGAAGCCACTTTGTGCGGCTTGGGGCATGACGTGGTGAATATCGGGTTGGCGACCACGCCGACAACGGAAATTGCCGTGACGGCTGAAGGGGCTGACGGGGGAATTATCTTGACTGCGAGCCATAACCCGAAACAATGGAATGCTTTGAAATTGTTGAATAACCGGGGTGAATTTTTGTCTGCCGAGGATGGGGCACAAATTCTTCAGATGGCAGAAAAAGAGTCGTTCGAGTATGCCGAGGTGGATGATTTGGGAACGGTTACTTGTAAAGATTACACGGACTACCATATCCGGCACGTGCTGGATTTGAAATTAGTAAATCCGGAAGCTATTGCCAAAGCTAACTTGAAAGTGGTGGTAGATGCCGTGAATTCGGTCGGGGGAACGGTGATTCCCGCTTTGTTACGTGCCTTGGGCGTGAAAGAAGTGGTGGAATTGAATTGTGAACCTACCGGGCATTTCAGTCATAATCCGGAACCGATACCGGAGAATCTGACCCAGATATCGGAAAAGATCAAAGAATGTGGTGCAGACCTTGGAATTGTGGTAGACCCGGATGTGGATCGTCTCGCGTTGGTTTGCGAGAACGGGGAGATGTTCGTGGAGGAGTACACGCTGGTTGCTGTTGCCGATTACGTGTTGAAGCATACTCCCGGAAACACGGTATCCAATCTCTCTTCTTCCCGTGCGTTGCGTGACGTGACGCTGGCTCACGGGCAGAGTTACAGTGCTGCTGCTGTTGGGGAAGTGAACGTGGTCGCCAAAATGAAAGAAACACATACCGTGATCGGTGGTGAGGGTAACGGAGGAGTCATTTACCCGGAAAGTCATTACGGACGTGATGCCTTGGTGGGTGTTGGTCTGTTCCTTTCTCATTTCGTGGCGGAGGGAAAGACAATGACAGCATTGAAGGCTACCTACCCCCAATATTTTATCTCCAAGAATAAATTGACTCTTTCTCCCGACATGAATGTCGATAAGATACTGGAAGGGTTGAAGCAAAAATACGCTTCGGAAGAGATTACCGATATTGATGGCGTGAAAATCGATTTCAAGGACGGGTGGGTACATTTGCGGAAGTCTAATACGGAACCGATTATCCGTATTTATTCCGAGTCGAAAGACGAGGCTGCCGCCAATCAATTGGCAGAAGAAGTGATAAAGGTTGCACAGAGTTTGTGCTAATAGGAAATCTTTTAATCTCGAATTGCCGGAGGAAGTGTTTGTTGGGAATATTTTATTGATATTAGTACCGTAATCCGGATTATTTTTTTGTCTATTTAGATGTTAATATGCTGAATGATTGCATGAAAAAATATTTCACGGTTGCGGTACACAATATCGTTAAACTATGTATGTTTGTATTGTTTTAAATACAAAAACAAACCATGATAAAGGAGAGATTCTGAGCGAATCTGGCAATTATGAAAACAAGTATAAGCGATTTACCCCGATCGGAGAGTCAGGGAAATGAGTTCTTAATGTTACGGAAGAAAGCGCATGAAGTGAGGATAGAAGGGGACGGATTTGTCGTGCGCGAATGGCGGTTCTCGGATTGCGATTCATTAGCCGAGAATGCCAACAATGAAAAGATCTGGAATAACGTGATGGATCACTTTCCGCATCCATACACGAAACAAGATGCTTTTGATTATATCAGTATGGTTCATGTTTTACCTGCCCCACCGACACGGTTTGCCATTGAGGTAGACGGAAAGGCGGTAGGAAGTATCGGGTTCGGTTCCGAGGGTGACATTGAACGTGTGACCGCCGAGATCGGTTATTGGCTGGGCGAGCCTTACTGGGGAAGAGGTATTATGCACAAGGTTGTGGCTGCCGTTACCCGATACGCCTTTGAAACCTTTGGTTATCAGAAACTATACGCCCTCGTGTTCGATTACAATCCCGGTTCTATGCGGGTATTGGAAAAAGCAGGCTACAAACTGGAAGCAGTTCTGCACAAAGCCGCTGTTAAAAATGGCAAGGTGATCGATTTCTACTATTACAGTGTTATGAGAGAAGATTGATATAGGTCTGTAAAGTCCATAAGGCCCATAAAGTCCATAAGGTCACGGGTGTCCTGCGGACAAAGTTTATTGATAGCTTATGCTATCATGATTAAACATCCTACGTACCTTATAGACTTTACAGACCTTATGAACTAAGCGAAGCTTACTATAGCCCTTCTTTTGCTCTTTTGCGCTTGTCGAGTGCTATACCTACGATTCTGCTTCGAAGACAGTAGTTCTTTAAGGTGGGGAATGTTTTTTGACTCGTCAATTTGAAAAAAAGTAGACTAGATATAATGCATTATTGTAATATATTTATTTAATTTGTGAAATTAACGGTGTATGTATGAAAAGGGCAGAGGAAATATTAGCGGCGTTGAAAAACGGCGAAGAAAAAGCATTCAAGACTTTTTTCTCGGAATATCATGACGTGTTGGTCTTGTATGCCACGAATATTCTAAAAGATGTCGATGCGGCAGAGGATGTCGTGCAGGACTGTTTCATGAATGTTTGGGAAAACTCTCTTTATGACAACCTTTCTAACGGTTTGGATAAATACATGTTCCATTTGGTCAAGAATGCTGCCTTGAACGAGCTGCGGGGCAGCAAACGCAGAGAAGCTCGTCATGAAAAAATGATGGCAGAAATGCCTGTGGTGGAAATGATGAAAGAAGACGAGCAGACTGAAATAGATATTTTATACACCACGATTAATCAACTTCCCCCGGAACGCCGTCGTATTTTTATGATGGTGTGTGCCGAAGGAAAAAAATATCAGGAAGTTGCCGACCAACTACAAATCAGCATTAATACCGTCCGCACTCAATTGATGCGTTCTTTAAAATTTCTACGTGAAAAATTGAAAGAGCAAATGTTTTCAATATTACTGTTTTGTTGGAAGAAAGTGAAGATTAGGTTTTAGTAGAGTCTTTTAAAATATGTCTGTATGGATATATTTGTAAGATACTTTCCGTATCTTTGTTTCATAATGAGATAATAAATGAGAAAGGAGACTATGATATGACAGCGAGGATTTATCCTATCGGTATTCAAAATTTCGAAAAACTTCGGGGTGACGGTTATGTCTACGTGGACAAGACGTCACAAATGTACCAAATGGTGAAAACCGGCAGTTATTATTTTCTCAGTCGTCCGCGTCGTTTTGGTAAGAGTTTATTATTATCTACTTTAAAGGCTTATTTCGAAGGAAAGAAGGAACTTTTTGCAGGGTTGGCTGTTGAGCGGTTGGAGAAGGAGTGGAACCGGTATCCTATTCTATATTTAGATCTTAATATAGAGAGGTATGATATACCCGGGAGTTTGGATAATATATTGAATGACACGTTGAAACAATGGGAAAGTATTTATGGTAGCCGTCCCTCTGAAACCTCTTTTTCTTTACGTTTTGCCGGTGTTATTCGCCGGGCTCACGAGCAGACTGGGCAACGTGTTGTTATTCTTGTCGATGAATATGACAAGCCTATGCTACAGGCTATTGGTGATGAAGAATTGCAAAAAGAATTTCGTTCGACGTTAAAACCTTTCTATGGAGCGCTCAAGACAATGGATGGCAGTATTAAGTTTGCCATGTTGACTGGTGTGACTAAGTTTGGGAAAGTCAGTGTATTCAGTGATCTGAATAACTTGAAAGATATTTCTATGGACGGGCGTTACATTGATATTTGTGGTATTAACGAACAGGAATTGTATAGCTATTTTGAAGATGATATTCGTCTTTTAGCCGCTGCACAAAATATGACCTATGATGAGGCGTGTGCCGAGTTAAAGGAATGTTATGACGGGTATCATTTTGAAGAAAATACTCCCGGTATCTATAATCCTTTTAGTTTGCTCAATACGCTTGATAAACGGAAATTCGGTAGGTATTGGTTTGAAACGGGTACTCCTTCTTATCTTGTGGAATTGCTTCGTAAGCATCACTATGACCTTTATCGTATGGCCCACGAGGAAACGAATGCTGATGTGTTGAATAGTGTAGACTCAACTTCTACGAACCCGATTCCGGTTATATACCAGAGTGGATATTTGACAATAAAGGGATATGATAAGGAATTTGGAATTTACCGTTTAGGTTTTCCTAATCGAGAAGTGGAAGAGGGGTTTGTAAGTTATTTAATGCCTTTCTATACTGATGTGGATAAGGTAGAATCGCCTTTTGAAATTCAGCGATTCGTGCGTGAAGTACGTGAAGGTGATATTGATGCCTTTTTCCGGCGTTTGCAAAGTTTTTTCGCGGATATTCCTTATGAATTGACTCAAAAACGAGAGATTGAACGCCATTACCAGAACGTGTTGTTTATCGTTTTTAAGCTTGTAGGCTTTTATGTCAAAGCAGAGTATCATACAAGTGAAGGGCGAGTGGATCTAGTGCTTCAAACAGACCGTTTTATCTATATAATGGAATTTAAACTTGACGGTACGGCAGAAGAGGCTCTTCAGCAGATTCGTGATAAACATTATGCAGATCCTTTTCTCGCTGATCGGCGAAAACTTTTCCGGGTAGGGGTTAATTTCAGTGACCAAACTCGCAATATCGAGCGTTGGCTTGTTGAATAGGGAAAGTTATCTGTTTTCAGAACGAGGGGCTTCTTTGCGATATTTGGCGTGAAAGAAATTTATGCTTGACATTGTTCTATATCTAATAAATCATTAAACACGTTGTTTGTCTCTGCTAATAGATTATTTAAAAAATTATTATCAGAAGGAAGTCCTCTTACAAATTTTAGTTTAGAAGCAATACCATTATCTTTAATCTCATATATATTTAAATCTGAAGATTTGACATAGGAAGTTTCGGGAATGATTTTAGATAGTTGCTTCTTGATATTTTCATTACCTTGAGAAAGTTCAAATATTTGATTTGCTTTAATAGCCAATGTTAAATAGTTAATAAGGTAAGGACTATGTTTTGGCACATAATTTTAAAATGCTTGATTTTCGAACAAAATTAGGAAAAATATTTGACTCTATTTGCTACAAGAATGGATTTCAAGACTTTTTTCTCGGAATATCATGACGTGTTGGTTTTGTGTGCCACGAATATTCTAAAAGATTTCTTACGAAAGCACTTTTTCAAAAAAAATGAATATTCCTGTCACATGATTTGAGGGGTGGTGGTGTTATAGTAGAAAATAGTGATTATGGAAGATGAGATTTTTAAAATTATTGCGGCGGAGATGGCGGGAGAGAAGGTGACAGAAGAGGAGAGAGGAAAGGTGGAGAGGTGGCGGGTAGAGAAGGAGGAGAACGAGAGGGTGTATAGGATGGTGGTGGGAGAATTGGGAGAGGTGGTGAGGTTGGTGAAGGCGAAGGGAGGATTGGATGAGAAAGGGGCGTATGTGAGGTTGGAAGAGGAGATGCGGAGGAGAATAGTAGAAAGGAGTGGGAAAAGAGAAAGTGGAAGAGGGAAAGCGAGAAGGATGGCGTGGTGGAGATACGGGGCGAGTGTGGCTGGGGTGTTGTTGATGTTGGGAGTCGGGATGATGATGTGGATGAAGTCAGGAGGAGATGGAGAAAAGGTGACGGAGGAGCGGATTGTGCCGGGAAGTGGGCAGGTGATGTTGACATTAGGGCGGGGTGAGGTGGTGCCGTTGAAACGGGACACGAATGAGCTGATCGTGGCGGATACGGCATTACGGATTATGAATGAACGGAATACGCTGGTGTACACGAAGGTTGAAAGCAAGGGGAAAGCGGAGGATGTGGTGCACAACACGTTGACGGTTCCGGTAAGTGGGGAATATTGTCTTGTTTTGGCTGACGGGACAAAGGTGTTTTTGAATTCCGGTTCAGAGATTCGTTATCCGGCGATGTTTAGAGGAAAGCGACGGGAGGTTTTTCTGAAAGGCGAAGCGTGGTTTGAAGTGGCGAAAGACAGTACACGGGGATTTTGGGTACACGCGGGAGAAATGAATGTAAAAGTGTTGGGAACTTCTTTTAACGTGAAAGCCTACGAGAAATTGGGAACTGTGGCAACGACTCTTGTTGAAGGGTGCGTGGAGATTGTATGTGAAGGGAAAAACTTTCGAATTGTGCCGGGAGAGCAGTTCGTGTATGATAAAGATAGTAGGGAGTCGGACGTGAGGGAAGTGGATACTGAATTATATACTTCATGGAAAGATGGGTATTATAAGTTCCGGCAGGCGGCTTTGGAAGAGATTATGACGACACTTTCGGTGTGGTACGGGTTGAACGTGTTTTATCAGAATGAGGATGCGAAGCACATAGAGTTCACTGGAAAAGTGAAACGGTACGAGGATGTCCGGAACTTGTTGAATAAGTTCGAGCAAACGGAAAATGTGGTGTTTGATATAAAAGGAAACAACGTTGTTATTAGAGTAAAATAAAAAAAGCTGTTCGCATGGACGTGGAACAGCTTTTAGTTAAAGCATGAAGGCAAGAATGTGGTTATTTAGCCAACATGCAAAGTAGAATTTTCAAAACATAAAGGTATGAAAAAAAATCGAATCGGAGCAAGATCCGGAGGAAGGATTTTTGTCCGAAAATGGATGATGATGATGAAGTTTGTATTTATTTTCCTGATTTGTAGCTTGGTACAGGTACAGGCTGCGGTGTATTCACAGCAATCAAAAGTTTCTGTGGAATTAAAAAATGTGACGCTGGAAAAAGTTTTTCAGGAGTTGGAACGGCAAACGGGTTATAGTTTTCTCTATAATCATCGGGTAATAGAAGTGCGAGGAAAGGTGAGTGTTCAAGTGGTTGATAAAGAGTTGGGAGTTGTTCTCGACGATTTATTGACCAAATTAGGATTGGGATTTACTTTTGACGATAATCTGGTGATTATAAAGGAACAACCTCGGATATGGGGGCAAGATTCCGTACGAAAAAGTTTGCGGATCGTGGGAAAAGTAGTTGACGAGAAAAAGCTACCGATGCCGGGGGTAACCGTAAAAGTTGTTGGACTCCCCGTGGGTACGGCAACGAACGAGAAAGGGCGATTTGCGATAGAATTGCCTTTGGTAAAAGGAACACTGGAATTTTCTTTTGTCGGTTTTAAAAAGAAAATAATAGAGTTTTCGGAGAAGACGGCTAAAGACACGCTTCGGATCGTTATGGAAGAAGATGTCCAAGCGTTGGACGAAACGGTTGTGGTGGCGTATGGGAATACTACTAAACGGAAAATGACGGGAGCTGTTTCTACGATTAAAGCGGATGAAATAAAGGGTATCCCGTCTGTTAGCATTGAAACTTTACTTCAAGGACGTGTGGCAGGGATGGATATTACGCGAATGTCCGGAGCTCCTGGGGGTGGAGGTACGGCGGTGACTATTCGAGGATATAACTCGTTAGATGTGGAACAAGGACGCCGTTTTTCCGATCCTTTGTGGGTAGTTGATGGAGTTCCTTTGAATTCATTTACTTCCCCAATTACAGGTACTAATTTATTATCTGATTTAAATCCAGACATGATTGAATCAATTCAAGTTTTAAAAGATGCTTCTTCTTCTGCTATTTATGGATCTCGTGCTGCAAATGGAGTAATCATTGTAACCACTAAAAAGGGAAAAAAGAATCAGCATGCTACATTAACTGTGAATGCTTCACAAACGTGGAGTGTTTTACCAAAATTACCAACGATAACGACTGGACGAGCAGAACGATTATTTAGATTGCGTTCTTTTAGAGATCGTTTCCAAGCTTATATTGAACCAAAAACCAATCGGTATAAATATCCTACCACTCTTCGTGAACAGTATGATAATTGGGGACAGGATGCAATGTTGGACGGGAATTTTATTCCTATGCCAGATAATGTAGATAATGGGAATATGTTTCAAGATAGTTTAAATGCTTTTTACAATAATTCGACTAATTATTTTCCAATTTACTACGAGAGAGGGAAAGTGACGAATGCGAATATTCAAACTTATGGAGGTTTAGAAAGAACAACTTATGGGATTGGTTTGGGGTATTACAATGAAGAGGGAATTTTTAAGGGTACAGGTTTTAATCGTGTGGATTTAAATTCTTCTATTAATGTAATTCCAGTAAAATGTTTAAATGTGGATTTACGTTTGAATGCTTCTCTTGCGAACCGTAAACGCGGAACTAAAACTGATATGTTAGGGCTTGCCCCACCAATAGAAACAGTTCCGGGAGATCCGTATAAATTGTCCTCTTTATTACCAGGAGAAAATTCTGTAGCATGGAATGCTGTGACGGATAGTTACAAGAAAACAAAGGAGAAAAACCGATCTGTTCGTTTGCGTACTAATTTTAGATTGGGATATGAACCATTTGATGGTTTGAATATAACAACTTCCTTGGCTGCAGATTATTCAATTGAGCGTCGAAATTATTTTCAACCTTCTTATTTGAGTTATTCAGGATATTCTAAAAGTGTTGGTGAGACAGGAATTAATTTAATGATGCTGAATGAAAATATTCTCTCATTTAATCGAAGTATAAAAGAGGAGCATACTATAAATTTTGTAGCAGGATTCTCATATCAGTACGATCAAGAGGAATATAATGGGGGATCGGCAGAAAATGCTCCGAGTGATAAAATATATTATGCTCCTCCTGGAATGCCTGAGATTGGTTACGAGGGGTGGGGGGATTATCAAGAACCGATAGCTTTCCAGCATTATCGTTCAGATATGCAAGAGAAATGTCTGTTATCTTATTTTGCTCGATTGGAGTACAGTTACAAGGAACGATATTTGTTGTCGGCTAGTATTCGGCGTGATGGGAGTTCTACTTTCGGAGAAAATAATCGTTGGGGAACCTTTCCTTCTGTGGCTCTTGGTTGGACATTTTCCGAAGAATCTTTTATAAAAGAGAAATTTGAATGGCTCTCTTTTGGAAAACTACGAGCGAGTTGGGGACGTTCAGGGATGCATTTTACCTCTAATTATTTAGCATTAGGCGTTATGGAAGTGGGGAAAACTTCTTATAGAGGTAATTCAACGATAGAGCCAATATGGTATGATGGTTTATATAATAATGAACTTTCATGGGAAGAAACAGATCAATATGATTTTGGGATTGATATGGATTTCTTTAACTATCGTTTGAATTTTACTTTTGATTATTATTATCGCTATACTGATGAATTATTAGCTCGCATGAATTTGCCGGGAGATCATAATGGTTATAGACAACAATGGCGTAATGCTGCAGCAATTTCTAATGAAGGAATTGAATTGATGATTAAATACGAGATTTTTCGTCAATCGGATATTTATTGGAAGATTTCTATAAATGGAGCAAGAAATTGGAATCGTTTTGAAAAATCATATAATAATAAAGATTTTAAAGGAAATATTATCGGAAAATCTTTGAATGGAGTTTACGCCCGAAAAACTAATGGTTTTATAGACACTCAAGATGACGTGAAAGTTTATTATAATAGACGAGGGGTGAGTTACTATTTACCCTATAGTGATGATAAGAGAAACATTTTTTATAAACCGGGAGATTATAATTTTATAGATGTAAATGGAGATGGACAAGCTAATTTTGATGATGAAGTTTATATTGGAAGTGCTTTGCCAAAAATCACCGGAGGTATCGTCAATGAATTTCGTTGGAAAAATTTTGATCTAAATTTATTGCTTACATATATGTTGGGACGCCATATGGTGAATTCTTTGGAAAAGAGATGTCTTTCTTCTGATTTATATTATCAAGCGTTAGTTGTTGACTTAACTAAAATTAATTTTTGGGAAAAGCCTGGAGATAAGCCTGACTATTCTAGAATTCAATATGATCAGTTTAATGGAATGTGGGATACGGTAGATCGTGACGTTGAAAAGGTGAATTATATGAAATTGAAAACATTAACATTGGGATATAGTTTTCCTAAAAAATGGAGTAGAAAAGTGGGAATGGAGGAATTAAGAATATTTGTAAGTGGCGAGAATTTAGTGACTTGGACAAATTATTCAGGGATGGATCCAGAAACAGTAAACATAACAAGTGGAGATGATTGGCAACAGGGGTATCCTCTGGCAAGAAAGTATACATTGGGTTTAACTTTAAAATTTTAGATGATGAGAAACTATTATATCTTACTTGCGTTTTGGGTTTGTGCCTTATGTGGTGCTTGTGAGGACACGTTAAGAATGATCCCAGAGAATTCGGTTACATTCTCGAACGCATTCTCGAATGAACGAGAAATTGAGAGTGGTTTACTTACGGTAGAAAAATATGCAAGGAATGATTTGGGCATGACAAATATTGCTTATCCTGCAATGTACGGTATGTATACGGATTATCTTTATCCTTCAGATAATGCTCTTTTACAGGAAAATAGTCCTGAACAGTATATGTTACAATGGCTTCATCTGTATAGAGTAATTGCGATAGCAAATGTTCCGTTACCGTATATTGATAAGATAGAGATGCCGCAAGAGCGTCGGGACTTTTACAAGGGACAAATTTATTTTACAAAGGGGTTAGTCTATTTTGAGTTAGGTCGTCGATGGGGACGGTGTCCGATTATTCGTGATAAGGTTGAGGTTAATCCTGTAAAATATTCTTCATGGATAGAGGTGATTGATTATGCAATTGATTTAACCCGAAAAGCAGTTAAGTTGTTACCCGAATATACGGATTTAAAAACATCAGATGGAAGAGCGATAACTTACAAATCAGTTCCTTGTAAAGGTGCGGCACAAGCATTATTAGCTCATTTATGTGCATGGAAAGCTGGTTGTAAATACATGGCAATTCAGGAACAAGCAACTTACGATGAGAATACCTTCTGGGCTGCAGCAGATTCTGCTTGCACAGCAGTGATTAATTCTCCGATTTATAATTTGGCGAAAAATCCCGAAGATGTGTGTACGAGTACCCTTGTGGGTGGTGATCAAGAGAGTATTTATGAGAATACTATGCGTGGGTATTGGAATGAGTTGGCGAATGAAGATTTTCCTTTAGATGATGGAATATTTTGTTTCGGACGATTTTTTCAAGCATGGCCGGTTATTCCTAATGCAGAAGAAGGAATGATTACGAGTATGCCATATCGAATATTGAATACTACTGTGCGTAAAATGTATCCGGATCGAATTGTAGGAGATAAAAAAATAACAGATTTGCGTCGTGATGCTTATTTCTATGATTTTGAACGAATGGAAAGTGAAAGTACAAATATAACGGGAGGTTATGCTTATCCTTGGAAATGGCGTTTAGCTAGAGTGGGAACTTCTGGTTGGGCTGCAGGTGAGTTTGTGAATTTTGACCAAAATCGTATATGGTTTCGATTAGCTGAAATTATCTTGTTACGTGCAGAATGTCGGGTACGATTAGGGGATGATGCTGGGGCTATTGCTGATTTGAATTGCATAAGAGAACGAGCTAATGCAGAACTTTATAATCCTTCCGAGTATGATGGTGATTTGCGTTATGCTATTTTCAAGGAGCGAGAAAAGGAATTGTTAATGGAAGGATGGCGTTGGTATGATGTGCTTCGAAATGGATATTATAAGACTGAATTGTATGGAGGGTTTCGTGAAGTGTCTATACAGGATATTATTGATGGGGTATTTTTTAACGGGGTTGATAAAACTGAATTTATAGATAATCCTTTAGCTCGTCAAAATACCTATTGGCTAAATAGAATGTAAAACTGAAAATATAGAATATGAAAGCATTACAATATATATGGATGTGTATTTGTATCTTACCTTTTTTAGCGGGTTGCGATACGAAACAAGATTGGATTGATACAGGAATCGCTTCTCCATATCATGATTGCAGCATAATGGAATATTTGCGAAGAGATAAGTATAATTGGGAGTTAACGGTGGAGATGATTGAACGAGCAGACTTGACAGATTTGTTTGAAGGTAATGATCCGGACTACAAAGAAATTACTTTTTTTGCTCCACCAAGTTATTCCGTGTTAAGATATTTGTGGGATGATAATAAGGAAGCTGTAAATGAACTTACGCCTGAATTTTGTCGTGAAATGATTTTAAATCATGTGGTAAAAGGAAAAATACTGAAATCTGATATAGCTTATCGTAATCCAGATTATTCAATTACAGATTCCAATCAGGATGGAGGAACCGACTTAATGTGTTTAGGTGGTAATCGTTTAAAAATATATGTAGACAAATCTCCTTATGCTGGGGTCCCTGATGCAGGACCAGAAACTTTGTATTTATATTCTTTTTCGGTTCGTAATCATGTACCATTGGCAACTCCAGATATACAACCGTTGAACGGGGTCGTTCACGCTTTGAATTACAATTATATATTAGGAAAAATCTAATAGGAAGAATTTATAATTTGAAACATTGAATTTAGAGTTATGAGGAATTTAATTATATTGATAGGATTTGTATTGTTTGCATGGTTGGAAGATGGATGTCAGGATATTACAGTTGGGTATCTCTTAACGGAAGGAGCGAGTTACAGTCCGGATACATTAGTAATAAAGACTAGTAATTCATTGGACGAAATAGGAGAGGATTATGCACGAATAAAATGGGGACAACCTTGGGTGAGTACGCCGATAGAAGGTGTTGAAGGAACTTCCCAAGTCATTGTGTCGATTAAAAATATCACCTCAATACAAGGCGATCCGGGCAAATTATGGGAAGTACTTTCCGTGCGGGGCAACGGAACATTCGAGGTACCGTTGCATCACGATGTTCCCGTTGGGCGATACGTGATATCCTTAAACTTTAAAAACGAAGGGTATTCCAAGGATATAAATGATTGCTTCACGATTATCGTGAAGTAACGTTGAGTGTTAAGTTTATGGTGTAAAGTTTTTTTGGGGCGGGCTGGTGTTTTGTTGTCAGTCCGTCCTTTAAATTAAAGTAGAAAAGTATGAGTTTTAATTTGAATTATCTGGCAGATTACGAGTTTGCCATTTTTGATGTTGTGGTACAATTACCCGTAAATTCGAAAGAATCGTTACGGTTTAATCAAGAGAAAAGTTGCAGAATGTATATGAGGCGTATGCTGGAACGGGAAAGTTTGCTGTTTTATAAAATAGGAGCCCGGATTGAGGAAAGTGACTGCCCGGAGGAAGCGAAAGAGGAGATTCGTAATCATTTGGAATTATTGGAGGAGTTGTTCGTGACGGATGTAAGTAAACCGAGGGAGAGAATTGTTTTCTTACGAGGGGACAAACTTACGGAATGGACGGATTTGAGTGTAGAGGAGCAATTACGGGTTTGGCGGTTTGTGATAGTCCAATATAATTCAGTACGAAGGTTGAGGGAGCATTTTGGACGGGAGAGATATCTGGTGCCGGGGTATTACCGTTGGACGGAGAGTCCGTCTTGTTTGTTGGAAATGGGGAATATTCTATGGGAAACGAAAATTGTGGTGGCGAATGGTGGTGTGAACACGAAAAAGGCCTTTCTGAATTATTTGTGTTTGTTTTATGATGTATCATTTCCCTCGAATTACAATCGGGAGTTGTATCGGATGGAGAATCGGGAGAATCCCCACAAGTTTTGGTCGGAGACTTCAGACAAGTATCTTCAGTGGATTCAACAGCGTTTTGGAGAAAGTGAGGAAGAATAGTACAAGTGTTGTGATTGAAAAAATGTTAAATGTGACTCGGAATGCTGACTAACAAGTCAGCATTTTTATTTTTTTTGTTTGTGTAAAGGTTGTTTGAAAATCTTTTTACTCTTGTATAGAATAACGTGATGTACCTATTGGAAACCGCAATGGGTAAGGGATTCATAGCCTTGTTCGTAATAAAAAAACAATCAGAAAAGGAATTGTTGAATTATTTCTATTAAAAAAATAATAATTGCCGTGGGGGAGTATGATGTTTTCGGGTTGATATGGTTGTAATATTGTATCAAACCAAAATATTGATTATCATGGGTGTATTTTCAAATGTATTTCAAGAAATCGGAGATGTAATTAACGGTTTATCGGTGTCTGCAAAAGAAAAACAACAGATTCAGGCAGATATTATAGCCTTGTTATATCGCCACGAGAGTGAATTGACACGAGGCAGGCTGGAAGTCGTCGATCGGGAGGCGCAAGGAAATTGGTTGCAAAGGTCGTGGCGTCCGATCGTGATGCTTGTGTTTACCTTGGTTATTTTATTAGGAGTTTTTAATCCTTCTCCGCTTTTGTCCGAAACATCCCGTTTTTGGGACTTACTTGAAATCGGGTTGGGAGGATACGTGATCGGAAGGAGTGGGGAGAAGATTACAGGGAATTTATTCAGGAGAAAAATAAAATGATCTGATTCATTTTAAATTTATGATTTACAATTAAATAATTATTTATGTTGAGTATTGTATCGGATGTTTTGTGCGGAGAAGAAGTAAAGTATTTTTCGTGCGGTAAGTGTAAGACCCGGATGAAAGTGGTGGACACGATTGTGTTGCACGGAACCGGGGGAGCAAGTGCGATGTCGTCTGTGGTACATTTGTGTAATCCGGGGACGAAGGTGGCGGCACATACGGTTGTTGGACGGGATGGCGATTATTATCAGATGGTACCTTACGTGATTAAGGCATGGCACGCGGGAGTGAGCATGCATCAGGGAAGAGCGAATGTAAATGACTTTTCTATCGGGGTGGAGATGGATAACGGGGGACAGTTGAAACGGAAAGGAAATCGTTTCTTCTCGTCGTTCGGGCGGGAATATATGCCTAACGAGGTGTACACGGGAATAGAGAACGGACGGGCGGTGTATTGGCATGCTTACACGGCGGAGCAAGTGGAGGCGGTTATTCGGTTATGTCGATTACTACGGGTACATTACGGGATCAAGTATCTCGTGCGTCATTCGGATATTACTTCCCGAAAAGTGGATCCGGGACCGGCGTTTCCGTTTGAAGAGGTGAAGAAAAGAGCGGGTTTTGTATATTGAAGGAGGAAGTATGGCAACTAGAAAGTCTTTATTTGATTGTTTCTCGGGAAAATTGGGAAACGTGGTGTTGTACACGAGATTCGGGAAAGGATTCGTACGAATATGTCCGACTCGGGTGAATAATCCTCGAACGGAGTTACAAATGTTTTACAGGGCACGTTTACGGAGGGTGAACACGTTTTACAGTGCGGTGCGGCAGACTCCTTTGGCTGAAATATGGAGGGCTGCTGCACGGGAGGTGAACACGGGTGCAAACGTGTTGTTCAATAAAATGAATATCCGGGCTTTTAACGGGGAGAAAGGTATTTTCTACGACAGATTGCATTTCACGACAGGAAGCTTGCCGCTGGCGGAGGAAATGAGAGTAAGGCGTTTGTCGGAACGAGAGGTGTTGTTGACATGGAAGAATATCGCTGTTTTGAATAAGGATCGGAAATGGGATCGGTTGTTGGTAATAGTTATGATGGAAAACGATTTGTTTGACGTGATATTGCCAAAGGTGCCGGGGAGTATGCGTTGGGATGAGGAAGCCGTGGTGTGTTTGCCGGAGGGGGTGAAAGAGGTAAAGTATCTGTATTGTGCTTTTGTTTCCGGTAATTGGGACAAGTGTTCGGATAATCAGTTTTTAGAGATACCCGATTCGGCAGAGAGTGTCCGATAGGGAGGTTTAATGTTTCATTTAAAAAAGTAGAATTATGGTTTTATTCAGGTCATTGTTTTTTGGAGAAGTGAGGAAGTCGATTGGTAATGTGACGACTTATTCGGGAGCAAAAGGGTATAGCGTGGGCAGAACCCGGCGCATGAAGATACGCAATCCCAAAACCCCGGGACAGTTGCGACAACGGGCAAAAATGAAGGAACTGTTGCGTCTTTCTCTTTATTTTGCTCCCGCCGCGGAACTTGGTTTTCCGGGACGTACAGCCGGAACTTCCTGTTATAACGCATTTGTGAAAGAGAACATGGGGGCGATCACTGCCACGGAGTCGGAGAGTGGGGAGGTCGTGGCTACGGTGAATTACGATCAAGTGGTTTGTGCGTCCGGTTACTTGACCTCGCTGGCGAATGTGGAGGTAACTGTGGATACGGCTGCTAAAAAAGTAAACGTGACACAGGAAGCTCAAACATATTGGTCGGCAGTGGCGAACCCGAACGATGTTTTGTACGTGGCGATGTATGAAAAAGAGAAACAGGAGATGGTTGTTACGGGCTGCCGCAACCGGAAGGAATCGGGTTCAACCAGTATCGCATTAGGAAAGAATTGGGCGGTAGAGAATCTGGTGATTTATGCTTTCATGTTGTCGAAAGACAAGCGGAAAGCATCCCGAAGTATTGTACTTCAACCGACTTCAAATGAATAAGTATGGAAGGAGTCGGTCATTTTGTCGTCGGATTGTTCTCCACGTACTGTATTAACGTTTCGTTTGTCCGCATGGGGTGTGTTTCGGTAACCGATGCAATGCTTTCACATGTGGTGAGTATTGTCGGGGGTGTGTTAAGTGCCGTGGTGGTCGCGTGGTTGAGAGAGCGGTGGGGAAGGAAGAAAAGTTTGTGACGTGATGCCACGGTACTTTAGACTACTGTTATCGTGGTGGCGAGAAGTTAAGAGGGTGTCTCAAAAAAACATGAGATGCCCTCAGCTGAATTACTACTGTCTTCGGGAAACTTCAATTCTAAACTCTAAATTCTAAATTTATTTTTATCTTTGTATGATAAACAACGGAAAAGCAGTTATGGATAATATGTCACGCAAACTTCCCATCGGGATACAGACTTTTGAAAAACTTCGAGAAGGCAACCATGTTTACGTGGATAAAACGGCCTTTATTTGGAAGATCGCTTCCACGGAAACCCCTTATTTCCTAAGTCGTCCTCGCCGTTTCGGCAAAAGCCTGTTATTGTCGACTTTTGAGGCTTATTTCGAGGGGAAGAAGGAGTTGTTCGAGGGACTTGCGATTGCCGGGTTGGAGAAGGAATGGAACGAGTACCCGGTGTTGCATCTGGATTTGAACGCGGAGAAGTATGATTCTCCCCGGAAATTGAATGATATATTGAGCAATAACTTGACGCGATGGGAGGCTGAATACGGCAAGGGAGAGGACGAACCGACTCTTTCGCTTCGTTTCTCGGGCGTGATTCGCCGGGCGAGTGAACGGGCGGGACGTGGCGTGGTGGTACTGGTGGACGAGTACGACAAGCCCCTGCTGCAAACCTTGGGTAACGACGCTTTGCTGGAAGATTACCGCCAGACGTTGAAGGCATTCTACGGGGTACTGAAGAGTTCAGACCGTTATTTGCGTTTCGTGTTCCTGACGGGCGTGACGAAGTTCGCGCAAGTGAGCGTATTCAGTGACTTGAATCAATTGAACGACATCAGTATGAAACCGCAGTACGCCACGATTTGCGGCATCACGCGGCAGGAACTGGAAGCGACGTTTGCGCCGGAGCTGGAGCGGTTGGCGGAGGCGAACAGGTTGACGCGTGAGGATGCCTTGGACAAGATGGAAGCGTTGTATGACGGTTATCATTTTTGCGAGTTCTCGGAAGGGGTGTTCAACCCTTTCAGCGTATTGAACGTGTTCGACGGTTACAAGTTCAGCAATTACTGGTTCCAGACGGGTACGCCGACCTTCCTCGTCGAGTTGCTTAAGAAAAGCGATTACGACCTGCGGGTATTGCTCGACGGTCTTGAAGCACCATCTTCCTCGTTCGCCGAGTACCGGGTGGATGCCAATAACCCGATCCCGCTGATTTACCAGAGCGGGTACTTGACGATAAAGGGTTACGACGCGGAATTCGGGAATTATCTGCTGGAGTTTCCCAATGATGAGGTGCGGTACGGGTTTATGAATTTCCTCGTTCCTTTTTACACCTCGGTTCCCGACGAGGATAAGGGATTCTATATCGGTAAGTTCGTGCAGGAGCTTCGTGTGGGAAAGGTGGATGATTTCATGTCACGTTTGCAAGCCTTCTTCGCGGATTTCCCGTATGAACTCAATACCAAGACGGAGCGACACTACCAAGTAGTGTTCTACCTCGTGTTCAAGTTAATGGGGCAGTTCACGGACGCGGAGGTGAAGAGTGCCGTGGGACGGGCGGATGCCGTGGTGAAGACGCCGAAGTACATTTACGTTTTCGAGTTCAAGTTGAACGGGACAGCCGAGGAGGCTTTACAGCAAATTGACGACAAGAAATACTTGCTCCCTTACCAAGCGGACGGGCGTGAGCTGGTAAAAGTCGGCGTGGAGTTTAGCGCCGCGGAACGGAATATCGGGAAGTGGATTTATTAATTTTAGATTTATGATTTTAGATTGAGGACAACCCCTCCGGCTCCCCCCCTTACACGGTGGAAGAGACGTGATGCAGGAGTTGTTTTTCATTGAAGAAGTACATGGATAAAGAGATGCTTTTGTGGTAATAATCATTGAAGCCAAATAAACTTTAAAATGATATGATATGACGTTAAGTATAGACCAAAGCAGTTGCATAAAATGCGGAAAGTGCGTAAAGGTTTGTCCGGCGGCGATTTTTACACAGGTAAAGGTGGGGGAAGTCGTGGGGATCGAGCACGAGGAGATGTGTATCGGGTGTGGGCATTGTGCTGCGGCGTGTCCGACGGGTGCGGTGAAGCATAGTGATTTCCCAGCGGAGAAAGTACACCCGATTGATTACACGCTGTTGCCGACCCCTGAGCAGATGATGCTTTTGTGCAAGGCACGGCGTTCGAACCGGACGATGACAAAGCAACCTGTTCCGGCGGAGATGTTGGATATGATCGTGGAGGCGGCACATCGGGCTCCCACGGCGACGAACGCGCAGAGCGTGTCGTTCACGTTGGTTACAGATCCGAAACGGGTGCGTGAAGTAAGCGAGTATACGCTTGGTATTTTTGGCGGGGTGTTGAAGAAATTGAAGAATCCGATATTGAAACCTCTGTTGAAACCTTTGTTGAAAGGGGTTTACAGGTATGTGCCTGTTTTTGAACGTTTGCTCCGGGAAGATCGAGCCGGGAATGACCCGATACTGCGTCATGCCACGGCTTTGCTTTTCATTCATACACCTGAGTCGAATCGTTTCGGGTGTGAAGATTGTAATCTGGCTTATCAGAATGCCTCGTTGATGGCGGAGAGCCTTGGCGTCAGTCAAGTGTATATGGGATTCGTGATGTCTGCCGTCAAGCAGGACAACAAGAGAGGGTTGGCGAAATCGTTGGGGATAGACGGACATATCCATGCTATCATGGCACTGGGGATGCCTGCTTTCCGTTATCCGAATTACATTGACCGTAAAGATATAAAAGTGACGAAATTGGAATAACTTGTCTTCGCCGGTTGACGTATATCGGATATGAATTAACGAAAACAATAAAGCTATGGACAAGTTCAACGAATTGATTAATGGTGACAAACCGGTATTGGTAGACTTTTTCGCTACTTGGTGCGGACCTTGCAAGATGATGCACCCGATACTTGAAGAGGTAAAGAAACGGTTGGGGGATAAGGTGGTTATTCTGAAGGTGGATGTGGATGTCCCGGCTAATCGTCAGCCGGTGTACCAATATCATATTCAGTCGGTACCGACACTCATGTTGTTTAAAGGAGGACGTATGTTGTGGAATAATAGCGGTGTGGTACAGGCCGCACAGTTACAGCAAATTATAGAACAGTATATGTGACATTTAAAATAAATTGTATGAAGTATGTGATAGTCGGTGGTGTGGCGGGAGGAGCTTCTACGGCAGCCCGTTTGCGTAGACTGGATGAAAATGCTGAAATAATCCTTTTCGAGAGAGGTGAGTATATCTCTTACGCGAATTGCGGATTACCTTATTATATTGGAGATGTGATTTATGAGCGACAAAAATTATTCGTGCAGACGCCGGAGAGTTTTGCCGCTCGTTTTAATATAGAAGCTCGGATACGTTCTGAAGTGGAGGGAATAGAACCGGGGAAAAAGGTGGTAACGGTGTGCGACTTGAATTCGGGAAAACGTTACGAGGAGTCGTATGACAAGTTGATTCTATCGCCGGGTGCGGAGCCTGTGCGTCCCCCGTTACCGGGAATCGATGGCGACGGGATATTCACCTTGCGTAATGTAAGCGATACGGATCGGGTGAAAGAGTACGTGGAGGAGCGTGACGTGAAGCGGGTAGTGATTGTTGGTGCCGGTTTTATCGGTTTGGAGATGGCGGAGAATCTGCACGAGTACGGAATTGACGTGTCGATCGTGGAAATGGCCGATCAGGTGATGACTCCCGTGGATTACGAGATGGCGGCGATTGTACACCAGCATCTTAAAGCAAAGGGCGTGGGACTTTACCTACAAGAGGCAGTGACAGCCTTTCGGCAGACAGGGGAAGGTATGGAAGTCGTGCTGCGAAGCGGGTTGATATTGCAAACAGACATGGTACTGCTCTCTATCGGGGTTCGTCCGGATGCCCGTTTGGCAAAAGCTGCCGGGTTGGAGATCGGGGAAACGGGAGGAATCAAGGTGAACGAGTATTTGCAGACTTCCGATCCGGATATTTACGCGGTGGGTGATGCCATAGAGTTTCCCAATCCCGTGAGCGGTCGTCCGGCTCTGGCATTTTTGGCGGGTCCCGCTAATAAACAGGGACGAATTTGCGCGGATAACGCGGTTTACGGTAACCGGAGAAAATATAAAGGCTCGATCAACACGGCTATCGCGAAGGTATTCGACTTGACGGTAGGGGCAGCGGGTTTGTCGGCGAAGATGCTCGAACGGTTGCAGATCCCTTACAGGGAAGCTATTATTCACGGGGCTTCGCACGCGGGGTATTACCCGGGGGCAATCATGATGGATATCAAGATTAATTTTTCCCCGACAGACGGGAAATTGCTGGGAGCGCAAGTGGTCGCCGCGGACGGGGCGGACAAGCGATTGGAAATGATGTCGGCAGTGATACGGGAAGGTGGTTCCGTGTACGATCTGATGGAGTTGGAACAGGCATACGCGCCCCCTTATTCTTCGGCAAAAGATCCGGTGAACATGGCGGGGTTCGTGGCAGATAATATATTGAGCGGAAAAGTGAAGATGATTAGCTGGCGCGAGTTTCAAGCGATGGATACCGAAAGCACGCTCTTGGTCGATGTCCGTATGCCGGGAGAATTTGCGGAAGGTAGTATAGAAGGTGCCGTGAATATTCCTTTGGACGGATCGCGTGCCGAGTATCGGAATTTACCGAAAGATAAAACGATCGTGGTCTTTTGTGCTATCGGTTTACGGGGATACATTGCCGCACGGGTATTGATGCAATTGGGATACAACGTGCTGAACTTGAACGGGGGATACCGTACTTATGCCGCGGTTACGGCAGGAAAAGGTAATCCGGTTAATCTTTTTAGCGTACCGTGTTCGGGACCTGTAAACAAAAAATGAACGACTCTCCGGGATATTGAAACAATTGAATGTCTTCATTCGCTATAAAAGGAAACTAAACTAACGAATGAAGGCATGAAGCAATTTGCATTATTAATTTTGGCGGTCATCATGGGTATGGCAATTAGTTGCTGTAGTGATGACGATGACAAGGAAACGGTTATTCCGGCAGGGAATAAAAGTATTGATTTAACCGTTACGAGTAGAGTCGGGACGGTCATCAACGATGATCTTACCAATTACGTGGAATCGTTGAATTTGTTGACTTTTCGGAAAAATCGTCAGGGTACATACGTGTTATACCAGAGTTCCGTATTGACGAAGGCAGAATTGAAAGCGCTTGAAGCCGGCGACGGAGCTGTCGCACCCGGATTCACGGCGAAGAAGAATGTGACGATAGGTAAGTTGCCCGTGGGGACTTATCAAGTGGTGGGATTGGCGAATGTTTTGAGTGAAACCGGGGAAGCGTTGCCGAACGCCTCGTTGAGCGGTGTGACGATAGGTAATACGATGGAGGAAGTGATTGCCTCCGTGTCAGACGGAACCGAGGCTCCCCGTTTTTTCTGGGGAATAACAGATCCCGTAACTTTGGGAGAGCAGATGACGGCAACGCCGACATTGACGTTGAATAGAAAAGTATCCATGTTTGTACTTACCTTGAAAGATGTACCCGAAGTCGTGTCGAAAATAACTTTGGAAACACAGAATACTTACGGGGCTTTTGATATGAGCGGACAATTTCAAGCGACTCCCGTGATCGATGTGAGCGAGAGTTCTTCTTATAATTTCTCGAGTGTTCAAGATAGCGTGATCGTGGCTTCTATCTCTCTTCCCACGGCATCTTCGGTTACCCGTTCCACGTTTTCGGTGACGTTCACTTTGGATAACGGGCAAGAGATAACGTCGACTCTCCCGCAATATACATTGCAAGAAAATACAATTCTTCGGTTGACGGCAACGGTGAACACGGAGAAACCGGGTGAGCAATGGAAGATTGATCTGACTTTTGATTTGATGGTAAACGTGGAATGGAACGTGGATCAGGAACCGTCGATTGTGATTTAGTTCATAACGTTAAAAAGAAATCGTCGGGTGACGAATGGCAATGAAAAGAATAGGGATATACGGGATTGTTATAATATTCGGGTTATTAGGTTGCGAGAAGGAATCGGATTGGGAAGGAGGAACCAGTAACACGGAAGGATTGAAGAGAGTGAGTATACAGATGGCGATAGAGGAGGGAGCGTCTTTTGAAAAGTATATTCATTCTCTTGCCGTATTCGCTTTTCAAGAGACGGACGATTCTTTTGTTTATTATAAAAAGGTGGCGGATTTGACGGCGGGGGATATCCATAACTTGGAATCGGGTATGGCATCGGTTGCAAATTCCAAAATGTTGAAAATGACTCTGCCGGCAGGACTGTATCGATTTTATTATCTGGCTAATGACCTGTCGAACGAGTATGTGGAACCACCCCGGGGAGGAAGTGTGGAGCAGGGGTATTTGCCATTTCCCCCGGTAGGGGTGGAACAGGCTTATTTCATGGGAGAAGTGGAGATGAAACCGGGTACTGACGAGAGTACACCTCTTTTTGTCGTGTTAAGTCGGGTGGTAAGCCGTTTGACCGTGGTGATAACGGGTATTCCCGACCAAGTCGATTCGGTACGCTATCGGGTGGAGGGAATAAGTTCCCGCGTGTTGTTGACAGAAGCAACAGCCGGCGATATGACTTCCTACACGGGGATATATTCGAGAGATATTCCCGCGTCTGCCGATACGGTGATTTCTCGTTTACTGTTATTTCCCGGCTCCGGTGCAAAGATCGGGTTTCAGTTTTTTGCCGGAACCGGGGTGGTTAAAGAAAAAACAATACCCGTTTCCGGTCTTGTTCCGAATAATGATGTTTTTATTTCCGGTCGCTGGGAGGAAACGGGAACTACCAGACTTTCCCGGATTTTCTCCACCCCTTTTTATAATAGTTCTCACTCAGGTGACTAACGATGACTCCTTTCGAGGTGCTGGCATGAACAAAATAGCCGTTCTTGAGGAATATACCGACGTGTGTTAATCCTCGCCTTTTCTTTTTGGAGAAGTTGAAGAACACGAGGTCACCGGATTTTACCCTTCGTTTCCCGATGCGTTGACAATCTTTGCTATACATGTTTGCGACCGTACGTTGCAATGATTTATGATAGACATTCTTGTACACCGCTCCCACGAAGCCCGAACAATCAGCTCCCGTGCGAGTGGTTCCCCCGTAACGGTAGGGGGCGCCCAGCCAAAGACTTACTTCTTCAAACAGGGGCAGGTTGTCCCGTTTGCTCACGGTGAAGCCCAATTTTCGTGATAATTGCTCTGTTTTACTTTTTTGGACGGCGAGTTGCCGCGATGAACTACAAGAGGATAGTGCCAATGCCAAAAAAAGGATGCTCCAATATAGAATCTTTTTCATCTGATTTACAACGTTTATATGCTTATTTGCCCTGCTTATTTGACAAAGATAATTAAATAGTCCGAGGTTTTTGTTATTTTCGCGTGGGTAGAGTTGTTAAAAATAGTCCTATTCATTTGAAACTTGTTATAGGCAATTAACGTTGAATCCGAGTAGTAAGATGAATTATTTGGCACATATATTTCTTTCAGGAGATAACCGGAAGATACAAATTGGAAATTTTGTCGGGGATGCGGTGAAAGGGCATGCCTATAAAAAGTTTTCCCCCGATTTCCGGAAAGGAATATTGTTGCACAGGGCGATAGATGATTACACGGATCATCACCCGTTAGTGCGTGAAGCTATCGAACTGTCAAGAGGAGAATTCGGCAGGTACGCCGGGGTGATGACAGACATTTTTTTCGATTATTTCCTCGCAACGGGTTTCAGACGCTATACGGGAAAATCCTTGCGACGGTTTGCTTTCGGGTTTTATGCTTCGTTGATTGTGAATTACCGTTATTTACCGGAGCGTTTTAAAGGATTCCTGTGGCATTTTATTCTCACCAATCGTTTGGTGAAGTATGCTTCGTTAGCGGGAATCCGGCGTTCTCTGGAGATTATGGTCGAGTATAAAAATCTGGGAGTAGACCCGGATAAAGCCATTGGATTTCTCGCGGCGAACCGGGTACAGTTGCAGGGTATATTCGAACGATTTTTTCCTGATGTACAGGAAATGAGTCGAGTGAAGTTGAATGAAAATATGATTATTAACTAGATAAATAAAAAAAGAGTATGGAAGAATTATTTACAAATCCGTCTAATGTTTCTATGGATGCGTTTTTGAGCAGGATGGTAGATTTGGGGATTACCGTCGGCTCTAAAATTTTATTTGCTGTTATTGTTCTGATCGTGGGGCGTTGGCTCGTGCGGCGATTGAACAAGTTGGTGAACAAGATTCTGACCAAACGGGAAGTGGATGCTTCGTTGACTACCTTTGTAAGGAGTTTGGTGAGTATCACGTTGAACTTGTTATTGGTTATCGTGATTATTGGAATACTTGGAATTGAAACCAGTTCGTTTATCGCCCTCTTCGCTTCTGCCGGTGTTGCTGTCGGTATGGCGTTGAGCGGTACACTTCAGAACTTTGCCGGGGGAGTGATGATTTTGTTGTTTAAACCTTTCAAGGTTGGCGATTTCATTGAAGCACAGGGACAAAGCGGTACGGTGAGAGAGATACAGATTTTTAATACGATACTTACCACGGCTGATAATAAGGTGATCATTATCCCGAATGGAGGTTTGTCAACCGGCTTGATGAAGAATTACTCCAAGGAACCGACTCGTCGGGTGGATTGGGAGTTCGGTATCGCTTACGGGGATGATTACACGAAAGCGAGAGAAGTATTAGCTCGTTTATTAGATGCTGATTCCCGAGTGTTGAAAGAGCCGCCTTATTTTATAGCCTTGACTTCATTAGGCGCGAGTTCCGTGAATATCGTGGTTCGTGCTTGGGTAAATTCCGCCGACTACTGGGGTGTTTATTTCGATATGAACGAAAAAGTGTACAAGACATTTGCACAGGAGAATCTGAATATTCCTTTCCCGCAAATGGATATACATTTGCATCAATAGGTTTAATAAGGTTTGTAAAGTTCATAAGGTAAGATTCTGTTTAAAGGATTACCTTATGAACTTTTTTATTATCTTTCACCCTCGAAATCTTGGAAGTCTTCCGGAATTTTATAAACCTTATAACTTTATACACTTTATGAACTCATTAGTTTGGTTGGATTTGAATTCATCATACGCTCATTCTTCTTTGGCTCTTCCGGCGATTCATGCGCAAGTGAAAGGAGATGAAGGAGATGTCACGTGGAGTAAGGTTTCGGCGACGATTAATTCAAACGTGGGGAGTGTGGTCGCGGAGATCGTGGAGAAGAAACCGGATATATTGGCTGCCACGGCATGGTTGTTTACTCATGAGGTGTTATTGAAGATAACTTCGCGGGTGAAAGCTCTGCTGCCGGAATGTACGATTATATTCGGCGGGCCGGAGATGTTGGGTGATAACGGGGAGTATTTACGAAGATACCGTTTCGTGAGTTGCGTGTTCCGCGGGGAAGGGGAGATCGGTTTTCACGAGTGGTTGAGGGTATATGATCGTTCGGAGGATTGGTATTCGGTGACGGGACTTTGCTGGTTGGATGCCGAAGGAGTGTATCATGACGGCGGATTAGCGAGGGTGATGGAGTTTGAGCAGTTACAAGTACCGGAAACCAGTCGGTTCTTTGATTGGTCAAAGCCTTTCGTGCAGTTGGAAACGACACGGGGGTGCTTTAATACTTGCGCGTTTTGCGTGAGTGGTGCGGAGAAACCTGTGCGGGTGCTTTCCGTGGAGCGAATACGGGAGAGATTAACTGTTATCCGGGAGCATGGCATCCGGGATATACGTTTGCTCGACCGCACGTTTAACGGGAGCTCGGAACGGGCTATTCGTTTATTGCAACTGTTCCGGGAGTTTGCCCCCGCGATGCATTTTCATCTGGAGATACACCCCGCTTTGCTTTCCGATGAGGTGAAGGTGTTGTTGCGGGAGTTACCGACGGGTTTATTGCATTTGGAAGCGGGGATACAAAGTCTGCGGGAAGAAGTACTGCAAGCCTGCCGTCGAATCGGTAATTTGCAGGCGGCTTTGGATGGTTTGCGTTATTTGGCGGGATTGCCTAATCTTGTCGTGCATGCCGACTTGATAGCGGGATTGCCTTTATATACCTTGGAACAGATGGTTGCTGACGTTCGGGTGCTGGCTTCATTCGGCACAGGTGAAATTCAATTGGAGTTGTTGAAATTGTTACCCGGCACGGTGATGCGGGAGGAGGCAGAGAGCTTGGGAATAATATATTCTCCGGATGTACCTTACGAGGTGTTGTGTACCCGGGAGATGAGCGTGGAGGATTTACGGCAAGCCCGGTTATTGTCCCGCTTGATAGACGGATTTTATAACGCCGCGGCATGGCAGGAAGTGGTGCGCCGCTTGATAGTTCATGATGAACATTTCTTGCCGGATTTCTTGTCGTGGTTGGAGAGGTTGGAACTACTGGAACAACCGTTGAGTCTGGAAAAACGGGGAGTCCTGTTATATGAATTTTGTGAAGATCGTTATCCGGCATTTTTAACGGATATTTCCGTGGCGTGGATCGTGGCGGGTATTCCTTTTGCCAAAGAACCGGGCAAACGGTTGAAACCTTGGAATAGTGAAATTCCGGGAGGCATCACGGTTGTAACGGGTGAATACACGGAAGTGATGAGGGTATATTATTTCATGGATGGGGTAAAGGAGTACTGGTTCGGTTTTGACCGGGGAAAGTCAGCATCGAAGCCTCTCTTTGTCGCTTGTCGGGGAATAGATTGAATTACAAGGTGATCCAGTTGCTTATGATTTCCTTTCCATGAGAAGTGATGATGGATTCCGGGTGATATTGGACTCCGTGGAGCGGGAGGCTTTCGTGATAAAAAGACATGATATTGCCCTCTTCGTCAACGGCGCTTATTTTCAAGCATGGAGGAAGCGTTTGCGGGTCAACAATCCAAGAGTGGTAACGTCCTACCTGCACGGGGGTGGTGATTTCATGATAAAGCGTGTCCGCGGAGTCGGTAATAAAAAGAGGACTCGCGTGCCCGTGTTTGGGATGATCCAATTGTTGTAAGCGAGCCCCGAAACGTTCGGCTATTGCCTGATGTCCAAGACATACGCCAAGTATGGAGTGTGTATGTTTGCACCGGTCTATGAGAGGGAGCAGGTTGCCTGCTTCTGTCGGGATGCCGGGACCGGGCGAGAGCAGAAGTTTGTCGTAGCGGTCAAGAGCGGAAAAGTCTATGTTATCATTGTAGACAATATCGAATTGGCAATTTTCACATTCCCGTAAAATCTGAACGAGATTGTAGACAAAAGAATCGTGATTGTCAATGACTAGAATGCGTTTCATGAAGGCAATTTGTTTTTTTACTTTGCAAACTTTATAAACTCTTTCGGTTGCAAAAGTAGGAATTCGGAGCTAAATAAACTACCTTTGACCTGACAGTTTTTCGGGAGAAGCGCGTGATTCCCGGGGTTGCAATGAATTTGCAACTTGTAGTCTGTTGGTTATAAGTGTATGTTATGGCAAAAAGAAAAAATTGGTTCTCCCTGTTCTTCACGAATTATTTAGGAGTATTGAATGATAATTTCCTGAAGACATTAGCGTGCTTTATTTGTATCGCTTGGGTGGGTAAAGAGAACGAGTCAATGGTCGTCACGTTGGCATCGGCTGCATTGGTAATTCCCTATTTATTGTTTTCCCCGTTGGCGGGACGTTTGGCGAAGATATACAAGAAACGGAAAATCGTGGTATGGGCAAAGTTCGCGGAGATGTTGATCATGCTCGTGGCCGCGGCAGGGTTTCTGGCGCACTCGACATCGCTCGTGTTGGGTTCTATCCTTCTCATGGGATTGCAAAGTGCTTTATTTTCGCCCTCTAAATACGGATTGATACGGGATATCGGGGGTGAAGAGGGTATTTCTTTCGGTTCGGGTGCAATGGAAATGTTTGCTTTCGTGGGGATTCTGACCGGAACGCTGATGGCTGCTTTCCTATCGGAAAGCGCGGGTATTCCGGTGTTGTGTGCGATCCTTTTCGGGGTGGCGTTATTCGGTTGGTTGTCGAGTCTGACGATTCGTGCGAACGAGAGCGAACCGTTGAAAGAGAGTCACGAGACGTTGAATCCCTTGAAGTTCGTGAAAGATATGTTCTCGCGTGCGAAAGCTTTTAAAGGATTGAACCTTATCGTGGTAGGACTTGCCACATTTTGGTTTATCGGTTCCATGATACAGATGGTGCTTATCGTGTATTGCCGTTCCGATTTAGGGATGAGTGATTCGGAAACGGGTATCGTGATGTCGTTGGCGGCTATCGGTATCGGGGCGGGATGTTATCTGGCGGGAGTGTTATCCCGTCATGATGTCGAATTAGGGTTGGTGCCGTGCGGGGGGATTACCACGGGACTGATGTTGTTGGCAATTTTTATTTTTGACGCGGGGGGGGGGGCTTTGCCGTACTGGTATTCTTA
>NZ_CAUFYA010000057.1:0-29891 GCF_959596855.1 uncultured Butyricimonas sp. | reverse complement strand
TACTTCACTCATGCTTCATCGTTTTCAGGGTTCCACTTGTCCGTTAAAATCTCCCGTTGCGCCTGCCCGGTTGTGAGGACACGCCCGTCAACCGTTTTAGCCTTCTCTTCAAGAGTTAAGGCTATCTCTCCCGTTTCCTCGTTTATAACCGGGAAATAAAGTTTAAAATCATCCTCGTGAAGGATAACCATCGTCCCGTCAAGTGATCGACGGCGAGATTCTTGCAATATTCCCGCCCCGGCTGCTTTAGCCGTGTCGCAAAAAATGTAAAGGGGTTGTTTTTTCATTGTATTTAGTTTTAAATTGTTACAAAAAAGCCGTTCTCGGGATCAATCTCTGTTGTCGCGTCAGGGGCGTTAACCGCCGTGAGCGTCCACACGCCACCCGTGCCTTTGTTCGTCAGCATCTTACTCCTATCTCCATTCACGGGCAGAAAATCATACAACAGGTAATTGTACGTCTCGGATGACCAGAACTCGTATCGAAGTATTGTAACCGGGGAGGGGTAAGCAATGCTTGGTAAGGCATAACATCCTAACCCTAGTCTCGTGGCTTCTATTGAAAGCGTGGCATTTCCTGTTGTTGTCGGGTAAATCGTTCCGTTAACTCTAAAGACAGATAACAGCCCGGACGAATTAAATACCAATTCAATCCTGTACAGCCTATCTTTTTGTAAAATTAGACTTGTTATCGAATGCGCAAATGTTTCATCTTTATTATTAACGAGTATTTGTATTTTGTTGTCTTTAATCATTCTTAAGACAACGCGCCTCTTGTTGGCGCTATCCGTGGTTTGAGTGTAATGGAAGTCAATCAAGTAACAATTACTTGAGATATCCTCGTTTAGAATAAATTCTATCACGTGACGCTTGTTAATCGTCGGGGAATTATTACTAAATGGTCCATTCACGAACAAACCCTGATCTATACCGTTGAGTTTTGCCGCCCATTTAGCCTCCTTGAGCCCCTCGATGGCTTCAACGGAGTAATCGAACTCCTCGTTGTTGAACTGTTCATCCTTTATAAATACCTTGCTTCCACGAGCGAAAACAGCTCCCGTTTTATCCTTCCACGGGAAACTCCAGTATAATTCAGGCTTCACGATATCTCCCCGGTTAGAATGCATCACCACGCTTGCCCCGAACAAACTCGTTTCGTCAAGGATTTCAGCGGGGGCGACA
This sequence comes from uncultured Butyricimonas sp., assembly GCF_959596855.1. Classification (NCBI taxonomy): domain Bacteria; kingdom Pseudomonadati; phylum Bacteroidota; class Bacteroidia; order Bacteroidales; family Odoribacteraceae; genus Butyricimonas; species uncultured Butyricimonas sp. The sequence goes on along the minus strand of NZ_CAUFYA010000057.1, from coordinate 28,710 downwards.
ACTTCAATATCGCTCTTTGGATACCGTGTCGAGAGAACGTGATCGGTAGTTATCGCTCGTTCTGAAGGATTCTCCGGACGAGGTGCGCCATCCGCTAGAGCGGGAATAAATTCACCATCGGCGGGAGAGTACTTGTAAGCAGTTTCACCAATAACCAGCATCACGCCTCTCAATTCGACGGCGTTACCGACCATGTTATCGTAGACACCTCCACACACGAGTAACTGGGGTGATCTCGTGTCCGTTTGCTCACGGATAGTGATCGTGAGTCTTTGGGTTGATAATGGAAAAGATAATCCATTGGTTGAATTGGTCCCGGTGTACAAGTTTACAGTTAAACTGTTGGCAGAACCGGCGACGAAATTAACGTCCTCGATCGAGAGGGTTACTTTCGTGCCTACCGTCAATTGTGCCGCTATTTCTGGTGAAATATAAAACGCCCCCCAGCTGTTTCCTGTCGCTATACCACTAGCCGGGATACGCTTGAACGCCCCGCCAGTCGCCAAGTTGGAAACCCCATCATATTCCGTCAGCTGCAAGGCGTAAACGTTCGGCTTGTAAGTTCTCGCCCCGTAATCCACCGTGATCTTCTCTATCGTGAGCCCGGCGGTCGACACCACGCTCGATACAGTCACGGAAGTTTGATTATAGGGCAGATTTACCGAACTCTTGGCTCCGTTCGTGTAAAGAAAACGGAAAATCAAACCGCTCTTGCCCTCCTCCTGCGTGCCCTGCAACTTCCATGTCACGTCAAGCCTGTATCTCTGCCCCGGCTTGTACTTTACCTTCCCACCGAAAATATCTTCCGTGGCTTTGTTAAAAGCCGTGTACGTTTTCTGCTGGTCTATCTCGAGATACTTCCCGTCTGCATCTTCCCCCGGCGTACTCATGCCCGCCGATATCGCGTTCCAGTCATCGGAGATCATCGCCTTGCTGATAAGATTCACTCCCGTCAAATCGGGCAAAGCGTCAGCGATACACCTTATATCCATCCTTTTCCCCACTGCCGGGCAAGGTACTTTCAGTTTCCCGGAGAAAGTCCCCGTGATGCCACTCTCGCCCTCGGCGATTGTCGTGTAATTACTTCCCACTTTCTTTTGCCACCGGAAAATAGATCCTTCATACTCGCGGTCGCCCACGAAAAGGGGGTTATCAATCTCGATAATATCTCTCCGCTCCGTCGGGTCAACAACCTGCCCGAAAGGATAACCCGGCTTAACTCTTAAAGGCTCTTCCGTCGATATCGTCACGCCAAGAGTTATGGAGGCGGTAACGTTCACCACTTTCCCGTTCCTCGGGTCGGTGTATTTCGCCGTGAAGATCAAAACCACTCCATCAAGAGGGGTATTCTTCCTCGCGGTTAATTTTCCTCTACTATCCGTCGTACCGTTACGGTCAATAATATAAGCCGTGTTACTGTCGAGAATATTATGGGCGTCATCCACCACGTTCTCGTACCACCTTATATCCGTCAATTTACTGTTAATTATACCGGGAGCGATCACGCCTTTCGGGTCGGTAGCCCTGACCGTGAACAGAATTTCCAACGGGACAAGACCTCGATCGGGATCGTAAGTCTGGTAATTGGCGTCGTATGTCTGGTTTAAAGCCCCCGAAACGCTCCTTGAATAAGCGAGGTCAAGGGGAGTGTACCTTTTTCGTGTTTTAGCTAAAGCCTTTGCCATGTCATTATTAATTTAAATTCAAATATCCCTCGTTTGTACTCGTTTTGCCTTTATAATAAATCCTCGCCCTGCACCACAACAGGACGGGACTCCCCGTCTGCATGTTAGTCGGGAGCGTGCTACCGTCCACGTGTTGCGTGTCTGTCCTCGAGCCATAAACAGCCTTCCAAGCGGCATCAAATCCAGCGTCTCCCGTGTCAAGCCACCATTCCCATTCGTTCACGAGGTTATTTATCGGCTTACTCCCGGCGAAGACCTCGACAGAGGCGTCAAATAAAATGTCTAGCCTGTCCCAGAAATCCCACGACCCGGTACTGTTGTACATCTTCATGTTCAAGGCTGTATCACCGTCAGCAACCTGCCAGACATCAGAATCAAACCGGGGTTCTTCCGTTGTACCTTTCTCTCCTTCATAGACACACGTGTACCTCACGTGACCGTCCGTGACCTGATCGTAATAGAAGAAAGGGGCTTTCTCGATACTCCACAGTCCCTTGTAGCAAGGTACCCTTTGTTGGCTCACCCCGTCAAGGCTAACTTGGTAGAAATTGCCGGATGCTATCATGTTGGCGGCATAAATACTCGCCTTTTGCCTTATTCGCTCCGGTATATTCAAGGACGGGGGTAACATATCACCGATCTTCCCGATCAATACCTCCCTGTTTCTCCATGTAGGGGAATAGGTATCTACACCCGATTGCATCTCTATTATCTGGTCACGGGATGATAAACGAATACTGTTCTGTCTGGTGGTGTCCGTGAAATTACCTATCCTCTTGAAGGTCATCATCGGCTTGGGAGGGTACATGGGATCTTCCGGGTAAACCGTTATCTCCCCGTCACCGACTTCTGTTATCTCGAATTTTATCACTCGAAATCCCGTCTCTAGCTTGAAATCGGTAACGCAAATGTCATGTACCTTCAATTCACCCGTCCTCACGGATTCTTCGCGGAGGATGCATTTATAATAACCTCCCTCTAACGCTTCCACGCTATCTATCTGCCCCCCTTCCGTCAAGATCACTTCATCACCGACAAGACTGATTTGGTTTAAAAGGTACTCGGCGGCTTCTAGCCACTTGCGCAATTTCAAGGTTTCAAACTCACTATCAACACCCACCTTGTAACCAGTTAAACCGGAAGCGAAATCCCCTGACTTCAAGTAATTAGCTAGAATAGCAACAAATTCCGGGGTATCAGTCGTGCGGAGAGCCTGATTAAACCAGTCTTCCCAAGCGTGTTTATCAAATAATTTCGAATCATCCGCGAACTTCGCCCGAATAAATTTATCCAAAAACTTCAAGTACAACCCTTCCCTAACCAACTCTGTTTTTTTCCAGTACGATGACAAATCAATCTTATCAATCGTTTCGTCCGAAGCCGCTCGCGCGATTGCCGCCACTGAAATTCTACGCCAAGCGTTTTCAAACGCGTATTGCACCGGAAGCATCAAATCATCCGCCACCACCGCGATCGGGAATTCAGCCAATCGCGGGGCGAGAAAAGGGATCGAGTCCACCCCCGGGAACTCTAACAGATAAGGCAACTCCCCCTTGTTACGGGTTACGATATCATATTTCGTTTGCTTTGAATAAAAAAACTCGAACGTGAAATCATTCAGCGAACTCACGGAAAAAACATTTTCCGACTCTCGCAAATATATCCTCCTTAAAGCCCCCGCCACGTGAAAACGCTGCTTCGACACGAAAAAACCACGCAACCATCTGGCGTGATCAATCGAAGATACAAATCCGGTGTTTTGCTCGCAAGAGAAATTCAAATCGATATCACTGTCACTCGACTCTTCCAACATTGTCGTCACCGTTCCCTCTGTCTTGATCTTCTCCGTGAACTTGCCAGTGAATCCAACCGTGTCAATCCCTCCCAAGGTATTCTCGAACAAGTACACGTTTGTTTCAACATTCGATGCCCCCAATACATACCGTTGTATATACGTTAATCTATTACCATCAACATCCTCTATCCAAACATCAAAACATCCCGCCGCTTTACCGAACTTCTCGGAAATCTTCAAGTAAGAAACATTTATCGTGTACAAATTCCCTTCCACGATATCCAAAATATATTTCTCCCCCGAACCATCCGCGAAATAAGCCCGAACTTTCACCTTCCCCGCCACGACGCCATAATACGTCAAATATTCAGGTTGATGCGTCACGATCTGTTTTTCTTGCGGTTGCAAGGTCAAGAACTGCGTTTTTAAAAACACCCCGGAAGTTTCCGCCACGTTCGAAATTCCACCCTTCACGACAGTAAATTCAATCGTCGTATCCTCTATCTCCGCCCGAAACTTCTTTACCGCCAATGCTTGAATAATATAATCCGCGTCCGCGGGAGGAATAGACACGGACAAAAAACAATCCATGATATCCTTACAACGAATTCGGATATTACCGCTCTCTGCCTCGTAAACCTCGTTCACGATCACCAGACCATCCATATACAATTTAAACGTTAACGATCCCGTTACACCCTCTATAACGAAATCGTTCACGTTCCCGGCAAAACTTAAAACATCAGGTTGTTGAAGTATATTCATAACTTTAATTTTACCCTAAATTATCACGTTCCTCCCGTTCAATAAAGGACAAATCAAACAGGATAACAACGAAGTAAATGCGAAACAATCGAATTATTTCCCAGAACAATCTCCTGCTCGTAACACAAATATTTCCTGTTCCGGATTACTAGCACGTTCGAGAATAACTCTTTCAAATTATCCAAATTCTTCATATCCGGGCAAACATAGAATTCATTCGTCTGCTTCGCACCAATCAACAACAACGCCCGATCCTTTACGTACTCTCCCAAGCTATCATTAATCCCGCTCCACAATAACGAAAATGTCCCGTTCTTATCATCCTCCGGGATAGGACTCGCCACCGGGAAATCAAACTCGTATCTTCTCCCCGAGCCATTAACCGGCACAGCTTTAACCATCCCCCGGTAAATCGAAAACCGTAATTCCGTTTTTACTCGTTCTTTATAATCCCACGTTTCGGAATACTCCTCTTGGAATGCCGCGAACCTGTATTCATACTGGTAGTTCGTTTCAACATTCGGTATGTTGAATTTCTTTATATCCGAACTAACGCCCACGATCGTCGAAATGCAATCCACCGTTTCCGCGTCATCTTCTTGCCCAAAAACGGCACTCAAAAGCCCCGCTTCCGCGAGCTGTTTTATCCCCTCGTCTATACTATCGGCATCCTTGTAAACAATTCCTTTCACCCGGTCATCGCCCGTTAGAAAATGCTTTTCCATCCCGTCAAACACCCTTGCCTCCTTCACCCTCGAAAAATTCAATCTCTGGATATCCACGTGCTTTCTCCCTTCATCCACTATAAAATTATACCCGAACTTGTTTTCAATCTCCCGCAAAAAACTATAAATCGTAATATGTGGTAAATGCGCCCCGTACATGTATCTTTCACCCGCCTCCGACCCCAAGGTTATATTAATCGGATTTCTCCGGCAAATAATCAACAAATCTTTCAAATTCTCGTCTTCCGACAGTTCATCCTGCCCGATCGTGTATCCCATGCTTTTCAATATCTTTTCAACCACAACCGTCACACGCAAAAAAGGCGTGTAAAAAATAGGTTTCGCCACGAGAGAGAAACGAAACGACGTCTCCCCGGGTTCCAGATAATTGTAAAAATTCACCTCCGTGTCTACCACGTTTCTCATCCACGAGTCCCGAACGGGACACACCACGTAATCCATCCGTTCCGTCAAGCTTCGGGAAAACCTATCCAACGTGTCCAACTGGTTCCCCGGGTTAGAAAATTGCCCACCCATCGAATCATCCAACCACTTGTTTTTTGCCCGTCCCCAAAAAGAATCTTTTTGCCGTCGACACGTAAAACTCCACGCTTCCCCCTCCAACATCCGTCAACACGCACCACCCTCGCAATAACTGGTACGGACCGAAATCCACCTCTGCCAACAGCTCCCCTGTCGTGTCCACGTGGGCCCGATCAATAAAACCGAACACCTCCCGGTTCGAAACCAAATTCACCTCCATCGGGTAAGTAGCGTCTTCCCGGTCATCATCCAGTAAACTATTTTTCAAATTAATCGCTAACTCGAAATCCTCCGGTAACCGTACCACCCTCGAATTTATTTTCACCCCTAAACTCATTCTTTACCTGTTTTAATATTTTGTTCGTACTCCTGCGCCTTTTTTATTTTCTTAACCAACCCGTTACTCCCGTACATCGGGATTGAGAACTCCATATTCATTAAACGATCCATCATCTGCATATTTTTAACCAGTAGATTTTTTAATTCCGGCTCCACCCCGTTCACCGTGCTACCAGAGGAAAGCGACGAAGTTTCTCCCGGATATTTCCCGGAAGCATATCGCAGGACTCGACCATGAGAAATATCCATTATACTTTTATATATCAACGGGTAATCAAATATCAATTTCCGAGTTGTCGCTCCATCCACCACCATTTCCGGCTCTTTCTCTGAAAATAATCCTAATGTCGGCTTCTCGTACACCCCAGTTTTTAAATTGTTTCCGGCATATTCTGCCTGGTACAATTTCCCATCATCATCCCCGATAACCGGATATTTACCTTTCGCGTACTGTGCCGCTTGAATCGTCGCTATCTGAACTGCCCCAGTGGCAGCAACTAAAGCCGCCAATATCGGTCCCATCGGCAATCCAAGTTCCCACGCCTTTGCAATACCAACAGCCGTACTTAAAATTGTGGAAAAAAGGGCTTGTTTCCTCTCCCTTTCAGCCTGCTCTCGTTCTAGTTCCTCCCTCTTGGCATCCAGATCAGCATCCAACTGCGACACACGAGCATTATATTGTTCCTGTGAAATCTGTCCCGAATCCAATTGCGCATCAAGAGCGGCTTTTTCCTTCTTTGTCTTCTGCTCGTATTGTTTCAACTCTTTTTTCCCCTGCTCGTTCCGGAGTTTGTTGTATGCTCCCCAAGCATTAGAAAGAGCTCCCGCGGCAAACTCCAAATCATTTATTCCCACCTTACCTTTCTCCAGGTTAGAAAAAAATTCTTCCCATTTGCTTGAAGTCATTCCAAGCAAATCAAAATCCGTTCGCTCCGAAGTCGTCAAATCTTTCACCTCGACACCCATTTCCGCCAAAGAAGCTTTCAACGCATCTACACGACCTTGAAGCTGCAATTTCTCTTCATCAGAAAGTATTTGTTTTCCAAGATCAAATTCATTCTTTTCCAAATCAACAAAAATACTGGACACGAGATCCATCACCTCGCTCGCTTGACTTTCAGCGAGAGTAATCGTTTCAAGCTGATGCCGTTTCTGTAATTCTTTTCTTTGAAACAAGGTCCCCGAAAAATTCGATAGCTCCTCGTTTTGCTGCACCTTTAATTGTGCCATCTCGATCGAGTGCGCCGTCTCAAGATTCTTCAACTTTATATTTACATCTTTCATGTAATCATCCGATCGCTTCTTTCGTGTATCCTTTTCAATTTTTTTCAAATTCTCTTGGTGTTCCTTCTCCATGATCTCAAGAGCCTTTAACTCCTTATCGGTTAGTTTTTCCCTATCCTTCCCGTATATTCCGGCTTGACGTAACCGGTTATTAAAGGCTTTATTCTCTTTAAACACCGCCGACTCTGAAGAAGCAATTACAGTATCGATATATTCTTTTTGCGTACTTGTTTCCACCTTCTTTTGTTTTTCAGCGATCGCGATAATTTTGTCTGCAATCTGTCCCCGGAGTTTTATCTTATCTTCTTCCGATTGAGCCTCGTTCGCTAATCGGTACTGGAGATGTTCCAACTCAAGTTTATCAAGTTGTTCCTCGTATTCTTTTTTCTCGATCAGCTGTTTCGTGTACTTTTCCTTCAAGGCCACAATTTCAACATCAAAATTCCGGGGTTTTACTTTTTCAATATTTCCCCCACTATCTTTTTTATCCTTTTCATTAACAGGTGAAGTAAAAAGTTCTTTTATCCGAACCATCTCCTGCTCGTAAATCTTTCTTGCATCCCTGATCTCGTCAATATAATTCCATAACCCGGCAGTTTTAATATGAATCTTCATACTCTCTGAAAACTCCCCTCCACTATCCAATTGTTTTCGTAATTCTTCAAAAGCTCCCTCTGGATTCAAGTATCTAGCCTGATGCGATAAAGCCCTTTTAATCTTCTCAAAGTTTTTCAATTCCGTATCAACAAGAGTTTTCACAGCTTTCTCCCTCGCTTTCGATAAAGCCTTATCCATTGCTGCTTCTTTGATCGACTTCGACAAAGCCCTATAAGCTTTCTCTGCATCATCCAATGTACTTATTTCCAAATTCAGATTTTCCAGATATCCCCCGTATTTATCCGTTATCTCCTTCCGGGCACGTTCCCACTCTTTCGTTCCCTCTTTCGCGTTCCGTAAGTTTCCAAACAAATCATCCAACGTTCTCTGTTCCAAGGCAACTTCCTTGTTAAACTCCTTCTCTATTGCAATGATCCTCTCCATGGACTTCTGTAACTCCGTTTTTCTCTTCACTAAAGTGGTAATAGCGAATCCCAATGCCACGATCCCGGCAACAAGTAACGCATAAGGATTTGTCCCGACCACCTTGTTAAACGCCTTCCAAGCAATCATAGCTCTCTGTACTTTCCCGGTCAACAACGACTGTGCCGCGACAAGCAAATAAGTCGCTGCCGTTTTCGATTTCGTCCAAAACACGGACAATCTATCCAAGACAAGTTTTGCCGATATCGCCGCCCCCTCCGCCTTCATCCACTTCACAGACAACTTTTGCACCGACAAATAAGAAAGATAAATCGTGGTTAATTTCACGAGTATGGAGCCGTATTTTGAGAAAAATGACAACAAGGTACCCAACACTTTCACCAAAATACTCATCGTGTTCATCCCACTAATCATCAACGGTTGCAATTTCTCTCCAAGAAGTTTTATTCTTTCGTTCAACTGATTTTTCGCTTTCTCTCTTATCGCTGCCAAGTTATTATTCTTAATATTGAACTCTTCTGTCAAAGAAATACCTTCCACGAAAGCCTCGTTTGCCAGTGCTTGTTGTTCCTGAAGCATTTTCGTGTTATCGGCTAACGCCCCTAACACAGATACAGCCCTCACGTTATCCATCCCGATGTCACCCATATTAGCGACAAGTTTTTGCATTTCCGAATCATTACCTCGTAAGCCGTTAAACAAGCGGATCAACGCTTCATTCGCATCCTCCTTTATCAACTTGGAAAAATCTTTCACCGACATCCCGGCTACTTTCGCGTATTCTGCCGTATTCTTAAACATCCCGGACACAAGCTTAGAAAAAACAGTACTACTCACCTCGGCAGTTTGTCCTAGTTGATCCAAGGTCGCGGCCAATCCCATTACCTGATCCACCGATATTCCAACCGACGGGGCAACTCCCGCTACTCGTTTCGTGAACTCAACAAGATATCCCTCGTTCGCTGTACTCGCCGCCCCTAACTCGTTTATCACGCTACCAACCTTCAACAATGCCTGCTCGATACCAAAATCATCTTTCAATTTAAAAATATCCACGAGTTTGCCCACCTGTCGGATAGATTCCTCCACGTCACCACCAAGATCTTCCTTCAGCGCGATGTTTATCTTATCAGCAGCCCTAACAAATCCTTCTAGGTTCTCCTTGCCCTCGATTCCCAACTTTCCACCAATCCGGGCAAGACCCATTAACTCTTCCTGACTCGACCTCGTGTCAATCTTCCGGAGAGCATCGTTTAACTGCAACACTCCTTTTTCCGTCAACCCGGTTGTTTTTCTCACGTCTGCCAAGACGTCGGTAAACTCCACGTACTTGTTTATCGCGCTTTTTATTCCCAATACCACACCGGTTAGAGATGCCAAACCAGACACCACGAAATTCCAATATTTATTTATACCGTCAGCCATCCGACACAGAATACCTTGCGTACTCTTGCCCTGCCGAGTTACTTCAGCCAATCGTTTCTGCACCTTCACGAGTTGAGCATCAAAATTTTTCCACTGTTCCGTTCCGGGATCGGAAGTATTTCTCAATCTTGTTAAACGAGTTATCTCCCTCCTCAAATCGGTTACGCTCATTTTCGTTATATCCATTCCCTTTCGGATATTATCCATACGTTGTTTTGCCGAATCAATCGCTCTCGAATTACTATCGAATGAATTTTGTAACTGATTTAATTCCACTCGCAAATCCTTATACTCGGCACTATTCCCCTTGCCCGCACGTTGCAAATCATCCATTTTCTGCTTTACGCTCACCATTTTATTCGCTAATCCCTCGTTAGCAACATTTAAATCCTTTATTGAGCGTTCCAGCTTCAGCAACTCCGATTTCCCCTTGTCACCGTTAATGATAATATTGAGGACCATATCCTCGTCCACGATCCTTTTAGCCATGTCCTTCCATTTTTAACTCGTTCCTAATGCCCTCTCTCACTTCATCGGTAAGGCCATTCATTAACCTCATGGCAATCGCGTGATAAGTCCCATAGGTAAAACGATTATGAATATTGTACCCTTTTCTCGTTCTAACTTCCCCCCGTTTATTCTTGACCTTGCGCTTCATGTCAAGAAATCGCTCGTAATCGACGTGCTTAAACGTCAGTTCCCCATCCATGGTATCACCTTCTTTCACTGCCACTCCCCGGCTATCCCGTAGCACTCCTTCACGGAACACCAAACGTTTATACAAGATTGTTCCTTGGTTCCGAAGCAGACGTTCTCCCTCTTCATGGAGAACCTTACTGACAAATTTCTTTTTAATTAAATCCATGGTTTGAAATTACCATAGCAACAAGAAAAAGGAAAGGACAAAAAAGGGCGCAACCCCGTGGTTACGCCCTGTATAGTCAAATAAATCTACCCTACAAAAAACCTTTTTTCTGTTTATCTTCTCGGACTTCTCTCCGGATCCGCATGGTCATTTCAATGTAACGTTCCAAATCTTCTTCGTTATCGTAATTATCCTTCACGGCATCACGGATCGTTTGTTCAAATTCCTTATCATATTTGTCATAGTCAATTTTTTCACTTTTATCCTTAGATCGGAAAAATATCACCACGATAAAAATTAATATCACAACTCCAATAATAAACATACTTCTTGATTTTCAACAAATATACAACTATTTTTCCTCTTTTTCAACTCGCAGCGGCACGATCCCGCTCTCCCCGAATATCTCATCAATCAATTGTTTTACTTGAGCCTCGGTTAAATCCATGAATTTATACGTTACCAGATAATTATTCTTCTCTTCCATAATGTACCTCCATTTCTATCAGATGACCATACAAACCAGTAAGCGAGGAATAAGTTTCTTCCAGATGTTGTGACAAATCGTAAACCTCCCGATCCATCTCTTCATCAATTTCCGGAAGAATACTTTCATCAAAACATTCTTTCAAGTATAAACGGGTTTTAACGTTGTCAACTAATAGATCATTGACAAACTTTTTATCCGACTGGATCGCGGACATGATTTCCTCTTTAGAGGGTGTTTCTTTCTTTTTCATAATTCAGATCTTAAGCATTGTAGATACAAAAAACGGTGTACCTGTCCCGCTGCTTAAGATCATTTTTCAGAGCTTGTATATGCCATTATAACATATACACGGGGGTGTACACCGCTATATTATTTAATCATTTCCTGATAAATATAAAAAATCCACCCATGTGGTCAGAGGTGGTCTATCTCCACTCTGAAAAAATCATCTTAAGCACTGCGAAGGTGAGAATAAATTTTGAATAATCCAAATAAAAAGCGGTGTACCTGTCCCGGAGGATTAACCATAGACGTAAACCAAGAAGGTCATTAATACCATTTACAATATCAATACGGGGTATACACCGATATAATCTAAACCGTCACACGCTCAAACGCTCCCGGCTCATAAAATGTTCTATGTTTTTCTACAACAAGGATTCCACTAGGTAAATTATGAAGTAAAGCGTATTTTTCAATCAAAGGTTTAAATTTCTCAAACCCATTCAAAGAAATACAATTATAAAACATCCATGCTAATTCATAATCAGACAACTGAGATCGAAGCATTGCAATGTACTCATATTTTTCCTCTGGCAAAAGAATGGGGTGTTCATCAATATATTTTACTATTCGGTATAAATTACGAAAATATAGTCCCGCATCCAATAAAAAAAGATCATAATGTTGTCCAAAAACCTTATTTACAAAATTAAGATCCATTGCTTTTTTCTCATTTATTGTTTTAACTTTTGCCATATCCGTATAAGTTGCTTGACAAGAATCAGCTATCTCCTTATATAAAGCCATGTATCGATTTCTAAACACCTCTCTTCCCCATTTCTTAGCTAAATGGATACCATTTACAATATTATGATGTACTTGCAATAATTGAAAAAAAGTATTCTCAAATTGTTGCTTTTTCATTATGGCATTTTGTTTTTCCGCCTCCTCTTTTTGTCCCTTCAGTTCTTCTCTCGTATCAGCCAATTCTTGTCGCTGCAAACCCAATTCTTCATGCTGCAAAAGAATCGTATATATCAAACCTGCAAAAGCCAAACCGGAAAACAACGCATTAACAGCCCCAAATTGATCTCCGAATGTTCCCCGCTCTGTTTCATTAATTAGACAATTAACACCAATCCAAGATCCGCCCCAAATCCCAAAAATCACCCCAATAAACAGCCACAATTTTTTTGTCGTAACTTTCTTTTTATCCGATTCTTTTTCTTCTTCAGACATAATCGATTTATTTTGCAATCAGTATTTTCAAATGCAAAATTAACATATTACGTTCAAACTTTTACTTTTTAAAGCTAAAAACTATCGAATACCCGTTATATCCCCCGGCTACATTCCACTCCGGTTCTATTTCAAGACGCCCCCTTTCTAGTTCCCGGAGCAATGGGTGATTCTCGTCAGAGGCTATAATCAGTTTTGATTTAATATTATCAATTACCTCCTGCAAACGCTCGTACATCTCAAACTCCATATCTTCCGTCATCCCTGCTTTCGTCCCGTTTTCCAACACGTAAAGCAAACAGACATTCTCATCCACCGTGTTATCTGCCGATCCCGTACCCGTTGCAGAAGGATAAACCAAAGCCATTATCGTACCCGTTTTGCCTTGCAACTTCTTCCTGAGATGCTCTTCCATCACCACCATCAAGAAATACAATCCCATTTCAGCAGCCAACGCCTCAAAATACAGCTTAAAATCATTCAGTTTTACCATCTTTCTTACTCTTTTGTTCTATTCGTTTATGCTCCAAATGCCAATGATATAGCTTTAACAAGACCGTGTACAAGTTCGTCCTATTCACGTCCTCCAATGTCCCGAACGTCCCCGACTCCGCCACGCTCATCAATACCCCGGTCAACCCAATATCTTTTTCTCCTAATTCATCACCCCCCGCTTGTTTAAAAAGTCCCCGGAACGAGATCCGGTTACCGTCCACCTCGATATCCCCGGTTTTAAAAAAGTTATCACACGCCGCAAACCATGAATAAATAATAAACCTATCCACTAGCGAAACTCGCCTCCACCATTTCGCCCTCCGGACACTTTCATTTGCATTAAATTCTACACGGATATCGTTATCTATTTTCCCCCTTCGCTTCGGTCTGTAAAGCACGGCACACAACTTATTCAAACTATTCTCATCTTTGTGTTCCACGTAATGCCGGAAGAAATCGAATGCCACCATATATTCTCCGAATGTAATATTAAACAAAGCTTCCGAGGGACCATACACCCGTTTCATCCCACCCCGAATCACCGGAATCACGTTCCCTACCCGATTATACTCGAAAAGCTGCTGTCCTTTCTGTTCCCGGAACATAAAATCTATCGTGTCCGCCGCCATAACCACGTTTAAATACTTTCGTGCAAGCTGCTCCCCTGTCAACATTCTCTCTTTTCTCTCGTGCCTCTTTTCGCGTTTCATCCCGGCTAGAAAATACAATACACGAATCTTAAACTCGGTCATTCCGATATTACCCCCTATTAACTGTAGTGCTTGCCTAAAAATAAAACGGATCTGACTCCGGTTACACTCGCCCCATGACGCTGGATACACAACTTTTTTTCCCGCTTCCGGAATCTCAATCATATTCATACTGAAAAGAATTTTTCTCGTCTATAATCCGTATCTTTTCTTCTATAACTCGATACCGAGTTTAGAGAAGCAATATATCCCTGCAAATCGATAGTCAACGCCTCGGCATCCATCTCGTAGGATTTTGATACAGAGTTGACCATTTCCAGTGTTGCCGGGGTACTCGCTTTCAACGTCTGCCTCTCGGACGTGAATTTCGTCACCACGCCATCCGGCAACACCTGCACGGGAAAACGTTTCACAGCCTTCGCCATAACCCTTAAAGGAATTATCTGCCGGCAAAGTTCCACGATCGGACGATCATCCGCCTCCAGTTCACCTTTCACCATATCTTCCTTTATAGATTCGTACCGTTCGCTTCCAAGGTAAGATATCAAGTTCCGTTCCTCTAGCTTCACCATGGGCAACACACGCAAGTAAAACACCCGACTATTATCTATCGGTACGACATCGTTAAATTCCTTCGCGTTCTTCACGAACAAGGAATTTATACCCTTTCTTTGCTCGCTATCTTTCCACTCCGGAACAATATCAATCTGTTTATCCAAGCAAGAAATCAAACGATCTATCGCCTTGTTTGCTTTCTTCCGAAGAGCTGCATCATCCCTCGCTATCTGCCATTCCCACGGCAAGCTCTCGGAATCCTTGTCGAGTTTCACTTTTCGACCGGACTCCTCGTGGCTCACGTCCGTATTCTCCGCGTACGATAAATAGGCCAAAAGCCCGATCGCACGCTGAAAAAACGGAATTAACCCCACGTACACGCCATCGTTTTCCCCATCCACGTAAGCCTTACGAACTTTTTTATAAATTTCCTCTCCCACGATTTCGATTAACTCTTCGGTTGCAATTTCGATATCTGCCACCAGATTATCAAAATCCGCCGTCGCGTACAAGAAACTAACGTGTTTTCTTAATTCTTCCGTACTCTTAAACAAAATACTCATACTAAATATTATTAGTTGTTCGCTTCCCCGGTGTAACTTCTTCCTCCCGGAGAACTACTTTGTGATAGAATCCAAGCCGCCATTCCGTCTGGGGGAAATTAATTTGTATTGCTTGATTAATTGATTGCAAAATAATCTCCTCTGGAATTGAAGTGTCTGAAGCCAAGTAAAGTTTCAAGGCATACAACATTTCAGAACCGGAAGACAATTTTCCATCCACCATAATATTCGACAAAGCCGGATGCAGCCCGATCCCCGAAGTTGTCGCGCTATCAGCCTTCTCGCTCACCTTCAATTGTGCTTCAATATAATCCCGAATCTTCTGATCAATCGGTGTTACTTTCCACTCCCATGGTTTCTCGTTTTCATCCTTCATGGTTATCGTGTGAAAAAATTTTCCAACATTCCTTTTCCCGGATAAAGCTTCCGCCAATTTCCGCATAACTTCATCTTTATGTTCTTCCAACATATCCGAATGATACTCGATATTTTCTCTCGTGCATTTTTCCTTCAATTTTTCCTCCCAAGTATCCCAATATTGCTGCGGCGATTCAATATGAAACGCCACGTTAATCGAATTATCCGTGATATGCTTGAGTATTACCGGTACGTCAGAACTACGCCGGATCCAATTCAAAGAACCAAAAAATGAAGGTATTGAATACAAATTTCTCGCGTACGAATAACTATTATGATACGCCATTGCCACCGGGTATCGGAACGGCTCCCTCGGACTGAAGACAGGGTATGAAGTAATCCCCTTCACGCACTCGTTCTCGAAATCTCCCACGTATATACACCTAACATCTTCCAATTTTCGAGACTCCACCCAAGCTAATCGGGCATCCACTCCCGGAACGATTTCAAGTTTAGCAATGCTCGCCATTCTCCCGATCCTTGCTCCCTTGGTTAGAAAAATCTTATCAAAATACCCGTGCAAGTACTTGTACTCTACCATCGCCATCTCGATATATCGCAATATATCCCACGAGTTAAGCCAATTCCATATTTCCCGATCGTATCCCCATTCACGGGTGACATCCCCATTCTCGTATTTCTTCCGATATAATTCAGGCCCTTGTCCGTACAACAATCCTTTCTCACGTTCCAAAATACCGGGGGCAAGATTATTCTCGTCCATGATATTCCGGATCTCTACCGGCAGATTATTCCCCACCCCATACGGAACAATCTCTTCACCACACACGATCTGAGGCTCAGCCTCCCAAACTTTAGATTCAAGAATACCAGAAGCACCCCATGAAGACATACCGACATACATACCGGTACCCACTCCGGGAATACTAACTAACCTCGACTTCCCCACTCTTTCAATAGAAATACCACTCATCTTATCGTTATTTTTTCACCATTAAAATACATCAAACAAGGCAAATAGAACTGTCTAGCCTCGCAAACATCATAGTCGAAATAAGGCATCAAGACATCCGCATTACGGTAAGATTTTGCATCCGCTTTCTTTCGTAATACAGCTTTACGCACGTCCACGACTCCTTCCGTCGTGTTCGCGCTACTATTATAACTCATAAAGGAGAAACTAAACGCCCGCCCTTGGGCTGTCAGCTCTCTCATCCTGGCTATTGCTTCGTATAGTTTCATACACAATAATACTTTTTATCCTATCCCATGGAAAGGACAAAAAGATAATCTCACGGGCTACACACGAGAAGGAAGCCGACAAAAATCGACTGTTTGGTTAGAAAAATCACCCTCCATACGAGAAAGCGGTAACCTATCGGTTAAATTTTGCCAAGCCGCCCCTATCGGGGAGTGTCATATATCAATTTCCAAACAAGCGTTCGCGCTCGCAAATCTAGTTTGGGGCGGTCGGGGTCTTCTTCTTGTCATTTGCGTTTTATTTCTTCAAAAAAAACGCAAACTACTAGTTTTCAAGCTATAATTTATACACATTTTAAATAACGACTTCCATATCCGCCCTTAGAGAATCGAAAATCACCCTAAATGACAAAAAAGAACAAAAAAAATTATTTAGCATTTTATAGTTGTCTTTGGTATGTCATAGTATGCAAACACACACACAATACGCTATACGTCAGCATATTATCATTAAAAAACTATTGTTTTGAATATCAATTTTTCGTATATTTGTATAGTGAAAGTCACTCACTAACAGAGTTTTAATATTAAAAATTTAAGTCATGGAAAAGAAAAATGAAAAAAAGGAAGAAGCTAAAAATTTAGCAGTTGTAAAAGTTGAAAACCAAAAGGCAGAAACCCCGAAAAAGGAATTTACCGCCGAAGAAGTAAAAAAAATCCTTGCAGAAAATGAAGAATTAAAAAAGAAGATAAGCAATGAACCCCAAAACCTAGAGGAAAAAATCGAGTATTTCCTCGACAAAAAGGAAAAAATTTATCAATTGTCAAAACTCGATGCCACACACGTTCAATTAACGGAACACTTTGAAACACTTCAAGCACTTGCCGAGGAAGACGAATTCACGTGCAACGAATATATTTTAAGCGTATCAAAGCCAAACGCCTACCGTAATGATGATGATGTTTTCAAAATGAATAATCCCGTGATTATTGGTGACGTGATCAAATTCGTTTTAGGGCGAATTGAACAAAAACAAGAAGCATTAAAAGCCTTGATCGCACAGTAACAAAAAAGGGGGGATGAAGTCACCATCCCTCCTTACAGAGTTTTTAACCTAAAAAATTAAGTCATGAGCAAAGGTAAACAATTTCTTGAAACAAGAAAACAATTAATTGAAGCTTCCCGCCTAGCACAGAAAATTCGGAACGAAAAAGGATTAGCGATGACTATCAATGAAATACTATTGCAAATCATTTATAATACAGACGGAGCCACAGAATTTAATACCTTTAACCAATGGAGGGAAAAGGGGTACACGGTAATAAAGGGAATGAAATCTTTTACAGTTTGGGGGCAACCTCTCAACAAGCAGGAACAAGAAAAAAAGAAAGAACAAAAGGATGAAAATGACGAGGGCGAATTTAGATATTTTCCCGTTTGTTACTTGTTTTCAGACAAGCAAGTACACAAGTTGGATAAAACTCCCAAAGAAGAAAAAGAACCCGTGAACAAGGTCAAAGAAGTAGAATTTTTAGATCTATAAATCCATTAACACGTACACCCTGCGAAGGCGGGGTATCCGTGTGTCCGCGCTACTTTTTATTATTCAAACGCCATAACAAAAAGTAGCAAAAACTAGGCTTCCCACCCTGCAAAAAATCATCCGGCTCCCACGATAGAACCTCCCTGCCGCACCTTCGTGTACCTCAACCATTTTTTTCTCATCACCAAATACTTAAAGGAATCAGAGAAGTTTGTTGATTCGTACAGCAAACGACTGACCGGTAAGCCTTCCGATCGTTTGTCTTTACTCACCCGTTTCTTTCCTTTGTATTCGACTATTTTTACCGGGGCAATCTCCAAAGAGCATTTCAAAGGCTTCGCATGATACATATCAATCAACACACGAGGCAGTTTTGGATTATTCCCGGAGAAGAGTTCCATCATGAAATCGTACTCGTCCCAGGTGAATATCGTCGCTTGATTACGTGATTCCAATATCACGCTCCAGCCTGTAGGTTTACCATTCCGATCCTTTTCTATCGACTGCTTCAACTTTCCGGCAAGATCCTGTTTTACTTTCTCGTACTGGTTACCGGCTCGATCGTAAAACAGATGTAATTCTTTTTTCTCGTGAAGCTTGAAATAAGCAAGGAAATTATCTGCAAGTTCCCGAATCCATTCCGGGGGTAAGGTATGCAAACACTTCAATACACGATAATCATTTCCTTGTTCCTGCCCGATCGTCATAGATATCATGTTTCCGAAGTCCATCCCTGCCTCAATGGGTTCATCTCTCCGGAGGTATTTTAATATCCTGCAATCCTCCCGGTCACGCACACCAAATTCTGCACTGTATTTCTCCATGGATCCGTCAGAGTAATAGTTTTCCGATTTTACCGCCGGATAAAATTTATTCCCTTGACTAAGCCGTGGTTTCGTCGAAAGGATTGCTGTCAACACATCTTCAAGATCACCTTCAAATTCGTCCTCGAAATATTCGGGGCGAAGGATTGCCGCGTTAATGTAAGAAGACGCCACATAAAAAAAAGTTGATTTCTGCCGGATAGTATTATATCTCTCTTTCCAACGCTCGTAAAGCCTTTGTTTATTCCGGATCTCTTTTTCATCCCCGGATTCTTTTGCTATAATTAATTCCTCTGTAACCTCATTCATCACGAACGCCACCCGAAGGATATCCATTACCTGCTTTTTATCCATCCGTTTGACTTGCTTTAATATCCAGTCGTACTCGTAAGCGTTATTCGGGTTAGGCATATCCGTAATAAAGGTCTGCCCCCGGTAATAAACACTTTTTCCGTACTTCACGTAATACCCGCGTAAAGCCTTCGTGAGCTTAGCGATCTTCGCTTCCGGGAAATACTTCGATTCGTCACCGAACACGTGTACAAACGAGTTCCCGGCAGCGGCAGAGGGGCGGTCCAGGCTTATAAAAGTTATATTCAAACCTGTGAAAAAAATCATCCTATGCTTCCAAGACAATATCCTGTTATACGGTTTCCAAAATTGTTCTCGAAGATGCTCCGGACACGCCTTGAGCATTTCGGGAGTAACCTCCGGCGGTTCCCGCTCGACAACATAATGAACGCCCTCTTTAAATCCCTTTCGCTCCAAACCATCCAAGAGTATCGGCAGAATGTTTTTAGTGAGATTATTGTACGTGTCCGAAACCAAAGCGACAGGTGCACCGGGTAATTCGTAAATCATGTCTATCAAACGCTCGGTAAAAAAATCGTTCGTTTTCCCGGAGCCACGACCGGCAATCAAGAACAAATTACGTGTTTTTACAAGAGCAACAATCTGCGCCAACCAATTGGAATACAACACGCCAACCTTCTTATTTTTTAAATCAAGTTTCTTCCTCGTTGTCATATAGCATTTCTTCAAATGGTATAATATCTTCAATGTTAGCCTCCCGTTTCGCTTTTTCTTTCTCAGCTTCCGTCACCCCCTTTATACTATCAATCTGCCGAGCTAGGACGAGACGATCCGGACGATCAATTCCGATTCGTTCGGGCTCAAGGGTGTAAACCTGATATGGACGATCATAGGTTCCCTTGGGTACTTCCACCGGATCCGGAAGGTGCAACTGCCGAATGTCGGCTGAAAGTTTTATCAGTTTAGCGTATATCTCGAAATCCGAGGGTTCCTTCGCGACCTGGAGAACCATATCGGCAGCATCCTCCAGTTGTTGAGCCTTCAGCTCTCGCATAGCTTTTTTCTCTACCTTAGAATCCACGTAGAAAAGGTTTATCGCGTGTTCGAACATGGCTCTTGCTTGGCTATATTTCAGGTCAAAGGGCGGTTTACAGAAAAACCGTATCGTTTTTACACGCCCGTATTTACGACGCATCCCGTTCATCAAGGCGAGTAACTCTATGTAAAGTGCCTCGTCCGGCTTCAAGTCCGCTACCGCTCCTTTTTCCACGTAAGCCTCAAGCCGATGATACAAGCTTTCGTCGATCTCGTCATTCAACAGGATTTCTTTACGAGCCGCGTTAAAATCTTTCCGGTACCGGATTTTACCTAAAGCTTGAATCGCTTGCACGTTTCCTCCCTCGGCACTACTCATTACCCCCATTTGTTCCCGTGCCTGGTTAATCAGAATCCCCCTCCGGATATGGTAATTAATTTTAGACTCCCGATCTGCAGCAGCTTCAAGGAATCTACCGGGCTCCACGTCAAAATACATCGCCATTTCCTGCTCGCTATACCCTAGAGCCGCAAGCCGTTCCAGTTCCTCAAGCTTTTCCTCTGTCAAAACAACCACGTCTAAACTCATAAACCTCTTTACTATTTAAAAATATATACTGTTCATTTGCCGCGTTCTCCGAGAAGTTCCCGGATCCCTCGACCACGAAGTAATTATCCCCGCTTTTTAATAATTGCACCTTGGAATGATTCCACGCGTAAATTATCTTGATTTGCCGTTGCTTTGCTTGTTCTTCAAGTAAAGTTACCACGTCCGGCATTCGGTATTTTATAGAGTCGGCTATGTAAATCGTGACTGACAGGATAACTCTTTTATCATACCACCGGATGAGTGCCTCGACTATCCGGGAATTGATCGAATAAGTTGAAAAGCATAATTCCTCTATCAGTCCGGAATATTTTATCACGTAGGGGATAAAAGTAAAAGCGTTAAAGCTATTACAAGCCCATAGAAAGAGAATCTCGTTCCCGGAGGGCAATTCCCCACACAAGTTTTTAATGTTCTCTATTCGCCGTAAATGAGCTTCCTCGAAACGAATACTTTTCGCTCGACTTTTATCGGGCGGTGTAGGAGCTTTCGCTTTCCCCAGTTCCGATAGTGAAAATAAATTACTCATTCAATCTTTTTTCAACCATTGCCAATTCGTCCAGCTTTTCTTGCAAACGTTGCTCCCGGTCAGAGAACAAATGCGGCTTATCGCCTTTTGCAATTTCCGCCTTGATCCGCCATATATTTTCACGAAGCTGCCGTTCCTTCTTGAACAACTCCTTCACGCCCATGGAGCGAATCCTCTTGATAGCTTTCAACCGTTCAAAAATCCTATGTTCCCCGAGTATCCCCTTGTGCTGCTTGTAGTAATCAAGTTCACGTTTTATCGTTTGATCCTCGATAAACGTGTTCACCAGTTCCCGGACAACCAAAAGACATTCCTCGTTTTTGTGGCAGGAAAACAATTTCTCATGCAGTTCCACGCACGTCCAGTAAGTCGTAATTTTATCACTCGCCAGAATTTTTAGTTCTGCCGGACAATCCCGATCAGCCAGGAAGGAATACATCTTTCTGAATTTATCACTCTCTTTTTCTCGTCCCGCACCGGAATAGTCCGAAATTTTAACCTCGGCAACACGAGACAAAAGCAATTTTAATCGTTCTTTATACCGGTTCCGGTGCAGGGATAACAACGCTTTAAAACGACGATTATCACCGTGTTTTAAATAAAGTGCAACACCTTTCCCGATGTTGCACCCCTCTTTTAGCCATTCAATTATCTCCTTTCGTCCATTCATCCCAACAAACTTTCAATAATTTCTTTCAATTCCGGACTCCAACCTGCAACGGAATTATACACCCAAATTTTACGAGGGATTAACTCTTTTAATCTTTGCAAGTTCGCATCCGGACGGCACACTCCCACCTTGAAATTATCATGTTCCAAGTGATGAACAAGAGGGATACGACCGGGGAAATAAGTATTAAAATACAACGAGGTTATCAAGTACGCCTCTGTATCCATATTGTACTTCTCGAATAACGCGAGCAGCTTCTCTGTTTCGAGGAATACCGGTGTATGTGTACCGTAATCATACAAAGATTTACCCTCGTTCTTGAGCAAATTCACGGTACGTTCCCGATTCTCGGAATAAAGCCTACCCGTGTTCTTTTTGTCGGTTAACAAACCATCTACCCGGAGCAACTGGACCTCGGTCAAGGAAAAATCGTTCACCGGGTAGATATCATCGTTTGTCAAGATTACACTATCCACGCAAGGGAAACGAAGCATTATCTCACGTAACTTGGAAACGATATCCAACGGGGGATTGTCTATAACACATTCATGCGGCACGTGAATAACATCCTCCGGCAGATATTTCTCGTGATCCCCAACAACCACGATCTGAAAGTCTTCCTTGAAGTGCTTTTTCCAACCTTTTATTGCCAACTTCAATTCATTGCCTTGTGCTTCCGATTTTCGATACGGGATTATCACGAGTAGAGGCTGCTCTACCTCGTTTAGCATTGCCTTGTATTCATCCAGAAATTCCCCGACAACTTTAAGTTCTTCAACCAGTTTCAAGTTTTCATCTTTCAATTCTTGGATCTCTTTCTCCGGCGTCTGCTCTATTACAGGCTCTTTCTCCGCCAGGGCTTTTTTCGTTGTTTTCTTTACTGCCATATTCTGTGATTTGATTATAATCAATAAAATTCTCCTTTCTCCGGGTTTTATTCAAGGACAAAAAAAGTCGGTCAACCGACCGACTTCCACTTTAACCAAATCACACTACACGCCCTCTCCACCGGATCCCACTACCGCTTCACCCTGCACCGGAGGTAAGGCTGCCTGGTAAAAACAAGCACGCCGACCTCGCAGCGCTTGCGTTAAAGTTATTTTATTGACATCCCCCTCGTTATTATCCGTCGTTTCGACCGTCATTTGGAGAGGATTGTACCTGCTGCCGAATAGCTTTTTCACGTTTTGTTCCGGGTATTGCACGATCACGAAAAGATCTTCATTCAGGTTATTCTCGACAAAAGCCTCAAATTCCGGCTCCAAACTGCCCGGACGAAAAACCTCGATCGCGGGAATTGAACCCTTGTTATCCGGATCACCTTCCGTCGGCTGAGAAATACTTATACTTGAAGCCGTCACCTCGATAGCCACCATTGATTTTCCCTCTACCATCACAATCGGTTGCGAGATAATAATACCCTTTTTATCCGGAACCGGGAAGGTTACCACGTCACGAACCCGACCAATCAAAATCCGCGGATCCTTTACTTTCGTTCGTCCACCGTTCGATTCTTTTGGAATCGATACCGGAGAATATACTTCTTCATTTGCCATATAATTCAATATTAAAAATTAAACACCTTCTTCTGCCCCGGAATCGACCACTTCAACGGGAGGCACGTATCCAAATAACAATTCCGCGATAGCAAAACCAGTCGCTTCCCACCATTCAGCGAAGATCTTCACGTCGTAATTTTCACCCTGCAGCCAAATTTTCGTTGTTCCTTTGTTTTTAGAAAGTAAGTGGATAAAATTATCCTTCGGGGTGATGAAGAAACAGCCGGAACCAACCATCCCGTCAAGCGGGATAAACTCGAAATTCGTGTGCTGCAAACGACGTTTCCCCTCGTCCTCGTTTTTCGAGTTCGGGAATTTATCATCGCGAGCAAGATCATACGTGTTCAACAAGTCCGGATCTATGAAAATAGGCAATTTCTTTGTCCGGTATTTTTTCGGAATCTGCTTATAAATCTCGTCGAATTGATTATAAATATTCGCCCTGGTCAACTTCACGCCCTTCAGTAGACGGACCATCTTGCAATCAGCATCACCATGCAGACGTTTCAAAACGGTAACATACCCGTCCATGGAGCCGCCTTCGTCACCCTCGTCACCGTCTTTTTTGTTCTTGTTTTTCGTTTCGTCGTACACGCCGATAGCGATTTGCTCGTCACGCTCTTCCTCTACTTTCGGTTTCAGCAACACTTCAATGATATAGCGAACGATCGGCATGTCTTTCGGCTGTAAACCTTCATCGTACAGGTAACCGATCACTTCTTCCATAATCTCTGCCGGTTTCACGGCCACGTTAATTTTGTGTTTTCGGTTCTTGATAACGATCGGCGTAAATTCCACTTGCCCTGAAGGAGTCCAGTACGGGGTAAACTTCTGCATCAAGTTCGTGATATGCGACTGGATCGCTTGCCACTCCGTCTTTTCCGTCATTTTAGTAGTCATGTACCGTGTTGCCTGTAACTTGCCGAAAAGCAACGTGATGATCTCGTAACGCATATCGGAAACATATTTCCCGAACTCCGTTTTCAATTCTTCCGTCACAATGGTATCGGCTGCCATAGCTTGCAGACCGTCCCCGTTCGCAACGTTATCCAAAACTTTGTTGTGCAGAAAATCCATGTTTAAAGAGAATTTGGGCTTACGCCCAGCAGAGGATATTACCTCGGCTCTCCGGTCATCTTCTGCCGCACCACTCAAGGTCCCGATCAAACCATTAAGGTTTTCTTCCTTTTCCTCCGCGGAAGCCTTGTACTCCTCAAATTTTGTTTTCAAGTCATTGTACTTCTGTTGTTCTTTCTCCAGCTCCGCTCTCAAATTAGCGACATCTTCCCCGGAGGTTTCGCCTCCCTCTTTCTCGAAAGCTTCAAGATCTTTCACGAATTGCTCAACGAATTTTTCCCCGTACTTTCCCATCAGAGTCGCACGTTGTTCCTCCGTTAGCATAGATTTCCCGTCCTTCCTCTCTAGGGCGGAAATACCGAGTATGGAATACACGGCCGATAAAACATTTTTAAAATTCATAGGCTAAGAATTTATATAATTATTAATTGTATTCTCTGCTTCAAGCTTTCTCGCCACGGAAACAGCTTTAGACAAAGTACCGATATCATCAATCAGACCATACTCCAAAGCTTGTTTCGCGTAAAACATCTTACCAGACAAAATACCCGGTACTTCTGTATTCAACCCCGGTCTGTTTGCCTTTACCGTTTCTTGAAATTGTAGAGCGAGAGGATTTAGACTCTCTTTCCGGATCTTGTCATACTCACCCTTCAATGCAAGGTTAAAAGCTTCGTTTTTATCACCTGACGGATCCGCGTAAATCTCGTGAAACACGTAACCCATTTTTTCATATACAGGCTTAACATCGGTAAAACTACACATCACCCCGATCGAACCGAAGCTGCTGCTGATATTATTGTCGGCTATAATCCGATCACAAGCTGTCGCGATCCAATACGCCGCACTTGCCGCCATATCACACGATGCAACAACAGGTTTACCCGCACTCCTGGTATCCTCGATCGCTTGCACAAGTACAGCAACAGCATCACAAGCACCCCCTCCGGAATCAATCGCTAAAACGAGAGAAGAAATATTCTCGCAATTCTTCGCCTGCCGGATGATTGCCGCGATTTCGTCCGCCCCATAACTGCACCATGTACCGTATTTGATCATCGTTCCATGAATAGGAATTATGGCAGTACTGCCTTTAGGAGCCTTATCGTACTTGTCTGAATCCAACCCGTAAATAGACTGTACCATGGGCTTCGACTCGGACAGGATCCTGGAATACTTTTCATCATTAAAACCTCCATCCAAAAGATTATGTACAAGCACGTGGCCTGCCATGATGTCTTCCGGACGAAGGAACCAATTTCCGCGAAGTATTTGAGATAGTAAATGTGGATACATCTTGTTTTTTATGCCAAGATATGTCCAAAAGCACCATTTCAAAAGGACGAAAAAAAAGCGGAACCATTATCGATCCCGCCATATCTATCAGCTTGATTTCTCCACTTTTATTGGAGTTATTCCCATTTTCCCCTTCACATATAAACTCGTTATTTCAATTCCTTGTCTGGAGAAATAGTAGAACTAATAGGCTTATAATCAATGTTGCCCCTTATTCTTATCGGTTTACCAGCACTAAAACATGTTCGTGAACTTATTTCATCTGAATTTAATATAGATTCTGTGCCTTCATTAATATTTATACCTCGCCATGTATCCCAAAGTCCATGAGCCACATCGTTCCGAATATTTATACCACGATTTACAGAATTAGTCAATGAATCTAATCTATTCGCCATTTGCTCTATTTTATCCAACAAATACTGATTAATCGTATCAATCTCATTTCCTTGAACCAAAATTTGTTGCATCTTGAAATCTTTTGCAGCTCTATATATTGGATTATCAATTCCAGTATCCCCCAACACACAAGTAATCATTTCCTTTAAACGAGATTTTAAGATTTCAACCCCATACATGTCATTTTCATAAAATAGTGTTCTTTCAGCTGAAATATCAAACGGTAAAACTGTCCCACTTTCCGCGATACAAATAACAGGAGTTCCTTTTGCATGACGTACAGCTAATTCATACATCACATTAGGATTCAATTCTGATAAATTCGCTATAACTACTTCGTATTCCAATATACACTTTATAACCTGTTGAGTGATCGATCCAGGCGAAGCCATTTCATGAGGAGTAGTAACCTCAATATCCATCTCTTTTAAAACAGGTTTAAGCACAGCATTGATAACACCATCAGCTTTTCTCCTCGTTTCTGATTTTTCAGATCCAATTGGTGTGATTATAAAACATCTTTTTTTACCGTTTTGATTAACTTCGATATCTTTTTTCCCCATAATCCTTTTTTAAAATTTCCTCCCCGGGAATTACACCCGAAGAGGAACGTGTGATAAACTTACTTTACACTCCGGTAAAGCGTATATTATTCAGTTCTACTGCAAATTCTTTCAATCCATTTTTGATTCTCTCTTTTACTTTTTTACCCGGCTTTTTTATTCCGGCTACATATTGCCGCATCAAACTTTCATTGATTCCTGCAATTCGAGCCAAGAGACTTTGGTTCAAAGTACCATTAAAACTATCTATCAGAGCAGGAATATCCTCAAATATAAAATTAAAAGCATACCCCTCACTCATCCATGGCTGCCGTTCTTCCTCGTACAATCCCTCAAAATGAAACTCTAAACCGGAACGCAAATCCTTTTTAAGTTTATCGAAAGAAGGGCGAGAGATCACAAAACCATCAACCTCCGGCAAATTTGCCGATACAGATTTTCCAGCCTTACATACAATAACGTCCAATACTTTCATAATCTCAAATTTAATTTTATAGTGTGTGCGTGCGATTACGCGGATTTTACTCCGCGTAATCTTTAAACTTGATCCCAGCTTGTTTTTCCATGCTTTTTAAATTATTCATGGAAACATCTTCCGATAATTTACCATCGACAGTAACAGTTCTCCTAATAGTCGGATGTTTGAACTGTCTATGGCTAGTACCGTTTTGTCTGGCGAGGTACCAACCTAAAGAGGTCAAGATTTTTATCACCTCCCTGATCGTAAACAATCTTTTCATAGAACTAAGTTTATCACACGCTACAAAGGTAACATTTTTCGTTACCTTCTCAAAATAATTTGACATTATTTTTCGACTAATTTCAATAACCGGTATATTGACTTACAAACAAATTCAAATTTATAGATAGAACTATTATTCACGTCCATTGAAACCGTGAGAATCGCCGGGAAGTCCATAGTCCCCATGATCTCGACTTCTCTCGTGGAATATTCAAGTTTAACAACCAAACGAGAACGTTCCAAGTAATTAATTAATGCGTTATCGGACTTATCAACTGTTACACCACACGATAATTTCTGCTCGTAACTCGTACCGGCATTTCCGTTTTCCGATTTTTCGGTGAAATTTATCGTTCTCAACGTCGGATTCAATTCATAAAAAGATTTCCCCGGCAATAATTCGAGCCACACGAAAGAATTATTTACCCGAAGTAAATTTATCGCCCTTGAGGTAATTACCGAAATTTTAATTATCTGCCTTAACATTGTCAATTATTTACCTTTACATTGATATACAACAATTCAAAAACAGCCATTTTTCTCCAAAATGCTGACATTATTTATAATACACTAATCATCAACACGTTTTATATCATCGAATATGATTTTACGTGTTCTTTTCTTGGAACGATAGTCAGATTTTTTGATAGCCTCGTAACTGATCGCCGTATTCTTGATATTATACGCGTCCAAAATCGACTCAATAATTTCCTTTTGCGTGTACTTTTTCCGGTACCCGGACTCAAACAGCAATCGCATTCTTTGATTAAACTCCGTTTCGATATAATCCCGGATTTTTTCTTCTCCCCACCGGGAAACATAAAGGAATCTAGCAACAAGGGCGTAACGGTTAGCGGCTGTTACTGGGATAATAAATGTCACCGGATTCACCATGGCGTTCGCTCTTATTGGCAAATCCGACACGGACACGTGAGAATAAATATGCTTCCCGATATCATGCCCCCGTTTCAAGATAATCCGCCCTTGATTATCACTTCCTAATTCGTGTCGACAATAGTCAGATAAATGCGGGGGTAAATTTACTATTAAAATAGTTTCTCTTTTCATATCCCAACTTTTTATCAAAAATATGTCTTTTCGACATCAAGACAAAATATTTACACATAAAAGTCATTTTTTTATTCACACGATCAAATTTTGGTCAAAAAGCGAAATATTTTGACGGAGCAAGTGTTTTTATATGCTTAATTATTTGTATATCAACCCCGTCAAT
>NZ_CAUFYA010000056.1:0-29967 GCF_959596855.1 uncultured Butyricimonas sp. | reverse complement strand
GGTGTATCCGTTTTATTATAGTTATACCCGGAAGTAAAATCCAACGTGGGGAACAACACAGCCCGGGTATTTTTCAAATCCAAAGCCGAGATTTTCTGATCCTTTTTTGCCAGCAACAAAGTCGTGTTACTTTGTAACGTCCTTTGTTCCAATACACCTAAAGACAAAAGAGGTCCCAATAAAATCGTATCCCGCACGTATTCCACCAACTGCAAGTCATTATTCATCAACTTGTTCAACGTGATGTAGGCTCCTTTTAACGCTTCTTTCTGTTTCACGTAAACAGAACTGTCCGCATTTAAATCTATCTTTGCCTGTTGGGCTTCCAAACCGGAACGATTACCCACCTCGTAGCGGGTCTGTGCTTCCTCGTAGCGTTCATTAGAAACCTCCAACGAACGAAAAGCTGCTTTCAACTTATGCTGTTGCACCAGCACGTTATAATAGGCAGCGCTTACATTCACAATCAGGTTCTCCACCGCCTGCTGAACAGCAAGTTCTCCCATCGCCAGCAACTCTTTCTGCTTCTCGTGCGTGGTAAACATCTCCAACCCGTCGAACAAACGCCAGTTCAGTGCAACCCCGGCAGAATAATTATCCGTCTTTATGTCGGACATCTTATTCACCTCTCCCGCACTATTTTCCGTTTTGGAATCATTACGCGTCTGTGTCTGCTTTGCATTCGCATCCACGGTAGGTAAAAAAGTAGAGTAACTCAAATCATTCTTTGCCATACGGGCTTCATTCCGGATAATCTTAATAGAATAATTCGACTCCAACGCCTGCGCTATACATTCCGGCAAAGTCTTTCGCTCTTGGGCGAAACAATTGAAAATTGAAAATTGAAAATTGAAAATGAGCAATAAAAATATTGCCTTCAATGCAATTCTCTTATATTGTAACCCACATTTTATCATATCAACTTGTTTTATTCCTTTCAAAAAACTCATGAATATATCCATTTTCAATTTTCAATTTCTTCTATGATCCGCACTTTCTTTGCTGACAAATACGTGTAAATAGCCGGAATCACAAAAAGAGTCAATAACGTGGAACAGACCATACCGCCCACCACGGCTATACCCATTGCGACACGGCTTTCTGCCCCGGCTCCCGTCGCCATTGCCATCGGCAAAATACCTAATATCGTGGATAAACTGGTCATCAGAATCGGGCGCAAACGTGCCACGGCAGAATCCTCGATTGCTTCCCTCATGGATAAGCCTGCCGCCTTACGTTGATTCGCAAATTCCACGATCAGAATACCGTTTTTAGATACTAATCCGACTAACATGATAATACCGATCTGGCTGAAAATATTCATCGTCTGCCCGAAGTACCACAAGGTCACCATTGCCCCTATCAAGGCTAAAGGCACGGTAAACATGATAATCAACGGATCCCGGAAACTTTCGAACTGCGCCGCCAATACCAGATAAATAAATACCAAAGCCAACATGAAAGCAAACATCAAACTGGAAGAACTTTCCACGAAATCTTTCGAAGTACCGGACAAAGTAGTCTTAAAATCGTCATTCAGCACCCGGTCAGCAATCCGGTCCATCTCCTCCAATCCTTGTGAAAGCGTTACCCCTTTCGCCAATCCTGCCGACACGGTTGCCGACACGAAACGATCGTAACGATACAATTGCGGCGGCATCGAACTCTCGCTAATAGAAATCAAGTTATCCAGATGCACCAACTCTTTATTGGCATTTCTCACGTATATACCTTGCAGGTCACTCGGTTTATTCCGGTCTTTACGTTCCAACTGACTCAATATCTGGTACTGCTTCCCGTCCATAATATAATACCCGACACGTTGCTCGCTCATCGTCAACTGCAACGTTTGAGCGATATCCTGCACGGAAACCCCCATGGCTGCCGCCTTATCGCGGTCAATGTTCACGGTCAACTCCGGTTTCGTGAACTTCAAGTTCAAATCGGAAGCCGAGAACATCGGGCTTTTATTCACCTCATCCATAAACACGGGCAACATCTCTTTCAGATCTTCCAGATTCTTCGCCTGAATCACGTATTCCACGGGCAATCCACCGCGACGTCCTCCGAACGTCTGTTGTTGTGAAACCAAAGTACGAGCCCCTGTAAATTGTCTTACCTTCAAAGCAAGTTCATCGGCAATCTCCTGTTGTGTACGTTTCCTGTCATCCGCATCGACCAACCACAACTGCAAGCTCGCCCGATTCGTCTGTCCGCCCCCGATAAACTCGATGACTTTCTCCTGCTCCGGTACAAAATCCTCAACAAAAGTTGAAATCTCATCCGCATACCGGCTCATGTATTCGTATGTCGCACCCTCCGGCGCCACAGAATTCAAGCGAATATTGGAACGGTCTTCCAAAGGAGCCATCTCTGACGGTATCAACAACCAAAGAAAATAAATAGCCACCCCGGAAGCGCAAAGGATAATAATGGATACATAACGCACTTTCAAGAACATCTGCAACCATCGTCTGTACATGTCGGTCATCCCCACGAAGAAAGGTTCCGTTTTCCGGTAAAACCAATTCTTGGCAGCATCCCGGGTCAATAATTTAGTGGAAATCATCGGGGTAAACGTCAACGCCACGAATGACGACACGCAAACCGCCCCGGCGATAACAATACTAAACTCACGGAACAACCGTCCTGTCGTCCCTTCCAAAAATACAATTGGAAAGAACACCGCCACTAGCACCACCGTGGTAGCGATTACGGCAAAGAAAATCTCGTTAGCCCCCTTGAATCCCGCTTGCAAAGGCGACATTCCCTGCTCTATCTTCGTAAAGATATTCTCCATCACCACGATAGCATCGTCCACCACCAACCCGATCGACAGCACGACGGCAAGCAAGGTCAGAATATTGATCGTGAAACCGGCAATATACATGATAAAGAAAGAGGCTATCAATGATATCGGAATTGCCAGCACGGGAATCAATGTCGTCCGCCAACTCCTCAGGAACAAGAATATAATCAATACCACCATGATAAACGCCTCGAATATGGTATCCTGCACCTCGTTGATAGAACTACGGATAAATACCGTGTTATCGAAAGCGATTGTCGCGTCAATATCATCCGGCAAATCCTTCTCCAAATCCTTCATCACCACGTATGCCCTATCCGCGATATCGATATAGTTTGCACCCGGCTGCGGTATCAAGGCACACATCACCATCGGTATCCCGTTACGCTTGGCTATACTTCGGGTATTCTCGGCATCAACTTCCGCTACACCGATATCGCTAAACCGGATAATCTGTGCACCATTGCGGGCTATCACCAGATTATTGAAATCATCTATCGACATCAAACGCCCCAACGTCCTAATCGTCAATTCCGTGTTATCCCCCTCGATACGACCGGAAGGCAACTCGATATTTTCTTTTTCCACGGCACTCTGCACGTCCATCGGCGTCAGCCCGTAAGCTGCCAGTAACGCCGGGTCCATCCGCAAGCGCACCGAATAACGCTTCTCTCCCCAGATATCCACGCTACTAACCCCGGGAATCGTCTGCAGCCGTTCCTTGTAATAACGTTCGGCATAACCGCTCAAGTCAATCAGAGAACGTTGTCCGCTTCGCAAAGAAATAGCAAATATCGGTTGAGCATCTGCGTCCGCCTTGTAAACGGTAGGCGGGTCTATATCTTTCGGCAAACGCCGCAAAGAACCGGAAACCTTATCACGCACGTCATTAGCGGCAGTTTCCAAATCCACGTCCAACTCAAATTCTATCGTGATTCGACTCTGCCCGTCACGGCTGGTACTACTTAGCGAACGGATTCCTTGAATACCGTTAATCGCCGACTCCAACGGCTCGGTAATCTGCGTTTCGATCATGTCGGCATTCGCCCCCACGAAAGACGTGGAGACCGAAATCACCGGGGGATCAACACTCGGGTAATCGCGTACTCCCAAATACAACAACCCGATTGAACCGACAATCACCAAAAGCAGGTTCAACACGGTAGCCAACACGGGACGTTTTATACATGTCGAAGATAAACTCATCTAATTTTAGATTTTAAATTTTAGATTTTAGATTCCTACCGCACAAGACCGACGCTTAGGATTTCACCTCCATAAGCCCCGCGCCTTTTCATTTTCAATTTTCAACTTTCAATTATTAAGGCTTACATTCACCGCCATCCCTTCACGCAACTGCATCAATCCGCCGGTCAACACGGTATCCCCGATTTGGATTCCTGCCGTTACCTCAATAAATTTATTATCGCGGCTTTCCGTCTGCACGGCGACACTGGTTGCTTTACCGTTTTTCAGTACCCACAAACGCTTACCGTTCATTTCGGGCACCACGGCTTCCGTGGGAATCAAAATAAATTTCAATCCTTCCGCCGTGTTCCATTGTCCCTTCACGAACATTCCCGCCATCAAGTTATCCGTGTTTCGATAACGGGCACGCAATATAGCTGCATGCTTATCATTGATCTGCGGGTCGACGGCATACACTTCCGCGCTAATATCATGATCCAATCCCGCCACTTCAAAATCAATCTTCCTGCCCACGATAGGAACTCCCACGATATATTTCTCGGGTATCACGAATTCTACTTTCAGAAAAGAATTATCCACGATTGTGGATACTTTCGTACTGGGTTGCAGGTAACTCCCCACACTCACGTATCGAAAACCCATTTGCCCGTCAAAAGGAGCCCGAATCTCGGTACGGATAATCTTCACCTTCAGAAGTTCGATATCCGCCAGATTCATATTATACTCCGTTTCCAACTGCTGAAATTCTTCCACGCTTATCGACTCCCGCTTCAACAACACCCGCAAACGTTCCAACTTCGCTTCCTGCAATTTCTTTTGAAACTCCAACCGCTCCAACTGAGCCTTCAAATCGGAATCGTCCACCTTCACCAACAAATCACCCTTCTTTACACGAGCTCCCTCCTTAAACGCAATCTCAACAATTTTCCCGGCTGTCTCCGAAACCAACTCCACCTCCTCGTTAGCCACCAGCGACCCCGTCACCGGAATACCGGTTGAAGAAGTTGCAAGAGAAGCCACAATACCGGTTACCGGTAGCGCCCCCCTCGATGCGGCACGGGGTGATGCAGCCGTTTTCGGGCTATCGTCAGCACTATCACTTGAAGAAAAATCCAAACGAGGGATCAATATAATACCCACAACAACAATCGGTATACCTATCTGTAAAACTCTTTTTAATCCTTTGTTCATATTAAAAACATTACATACAATTACCTTAGTGTTCGCTTACTTCACAGGCATTCACGACACTATTGTTAAGACATCAAATATCTTCAAAAGTTTATTGGCAAACCGTTAAGACTTTGTTAAAATACCAAGGATTTTAAATTTAATTTCAGAACCAATGCCTCCACTTGAACACCACGAACCCGAACACGGAAAAAAGAATGGATATCACGATCACGATCAAAAAACCATACGGGTTTTCCTCCAGTGAATTGGGCACGTTCATCCCGTACAAACTGGCTATCAACGTCGGCAACATCAAGATAATAGAGATAGAAGTCAATCGTTTCATCACGATATTCAAATTATTGGATATCACCGAAGCATAAGCATCCATCGTCCCGCTCAATATATCGCTGTATATTCGAGCGGAATCCTGTGCCTGCCGCAACTCGATCTCCACGTCTTCCACCAGATCCTCGTCAAAAAATTGCCGTTGCACCTTCAACGTCTTCATCTTGATCAGCAAATTATCATTTCCTCGCAACGAAGTGATAAAAAAGACCAAAGACTTCTCGATCTTCAACAATCGCTGCAACTCCTCGTTACGAATGGACTTTTCCAGTTCCACCTCCGCCATGTGCATCTGCGCATTGATCTGCTTCAAGTATTTCAAGTACCAAACCGAAGAAGACAGGAAAAGGCGGAACACCAAGTCCCAGTTATTCTCGATCTCCAGATTCTTCCGGATCACGTAATTGATAAAATCCGGTATCATTGCCGTCTGGTGATAACACACGGTCACGAACACATCCCCCTTCACGATAATACCCAGAGGCACCGTGATAAAAGGAATACTATTATCTACCGATTTGAAAGGAATACGCATAATCATCAGCGTCCATCCCTCTTCCACTTCCAGACGGGAACGCTCGTCAACGTCCTCAATGTCATCAATAAAAGCCTCGGGAACACCCTTTTCGTCGATTAAATATCGAATATCTTCTTGAGTTGGTGAAACAACATTAATCCAGCAATTGGGTTCCCATATTTTTTTCTCAACGAACCCTACTTTACCCATTAGGAAAGTTCTCATAATAATTCCTCCTTCAATTTATGAATAGAGGCTTTATTCGGAACCCCTACTCAGATTAATACCGTTGATGATAGTCGTCCATATCTTGTTCTATGAATTTTGCCACAAAAGTAATCTTTTATTTTTAAGATAGTTGCTTTACAACTGGTTTTATTTTTTCAGTTCAATAAACACGGGAAGATGATCGCTATACCCACCGATATACTTTGGCCCCCTGTAAGTCGGTTTCGGACGTTTTCCAAAACTTCCTTTTTCTTCCTCCATCAAAAAATCGGAAGCCACAATTTCCATTCGCCCAGAAGAACGCAAACCATGCTTTCCGTCCAACAAAGTCCCGGAAACAATCACGTGATCCAGCGTCTGCCACTCTCCCTTGAAACGATAACTTCCCCGAGTCTTTCCCAACAAATAATAACCGGTATTATAAAGGTCGCGGGAGTTTATTTCTTGTCCCTCCGGATTTTTAGTCCCCAACGCCTGTTGTGCACGAGTATTTGCCCGTCCGTTCATATCCCCCATAATCACGATCATCGCTTCCGGCTGACACGATTGTATTGAATCGACCTTCTCCTTTACAACAGAAGCCGCTTTCACCCGTTTCCATTCACTTTTAGCCTCCCCGCCCCGCATGGAAGGGAAGTGACAGACAAAAAAATGCAACGTATCGACTTCCCTCAATACCCCCTTGCAATAAAGGATATCCCGGGTAGTTTCCCCTTTCCTCAATTCCACGGGGAAAAATTGACTTCTCAATTCCCGCAACACCGTTGTATTATACAAAAGAGCCACATCAATCCCTCTCGCGTCGGGCGAATCCTCGTGTACAATCCCGTAATTCCCGTCAGCCAATCCGGTTTTTCGAATCAGGTCAAATAAAACCTGTCGATTCTCCACTTCTGCGAGACCGATAATCGTCGGCAATCTTTCGCTCGCGAGCAACGCCCTTGATATATTCAATATTTTCCCGTGATAACGTTCTTTTGTCCAATACATTTTTCCACGCGGGGTAAAATCTCCGTCCACTTTCAAAGAATCTTTACGAGTATCAAACAGATTTTCAACATTATAAAACACCACACGATAAGAATCCGTCTGTCCCGACGCTCTCCAGTGAAACAGGCAGAAAAGAAGAACAAAACATCCAAAGACACATCTCGACTGCATGCTACAATAAAATAATCCTTTTTTCCAGCAAATGAATAATTTTACTTTTCAACACATTCGCGTTAATCGGCTTGGCGGCATAAGCATCAAAACCACTCGCCATGATTTTCTCTTCATCCGAGGCATAAGCATACGCCGTAACGGCAATAACGGGTACGGTTGAAGATATTTTACGTATCTTTTGAACCGCCTCGTATCCATTCAATTCCGGCATATTAATATCCATCAACACCAAATGCGGGCGATGTTCCTCGAACAAATTCACCGCTTCTACCCCATTCCACGCGTGTACCAGCTTATAATCTTTCTTCAGAATAGACTCGAAAAGCATATAATTACTCGGGTTGTCCTCGGCAATCAGAATTTTCAATTTGTCCTTTTCCACCGCTTCCTGTATGACAAACTCGTCTTTTTTGTTCTCCTCGCGATGTAATTTCACGGGATTATAAGGTACTGTAAACCAAAATGTAGAACCATTACCGATTTCCGACTCCACCCCTATTTTTCCACCCATCCGTTCCACGATAGTTTTACAAATCGGCAATCCTAACCCCGTTCCTTGGGCGAAAGAATTTAACTTCACGAAACGTTCAAAGATAGCCTCTTTCTTATCGGCACTAATTCCGCAACCGGTATCCGTCACGTAAAAATACAAGGTATTCTTTTCCAGTAAATGATACCCGAAGCGAATACTTCCCTTTTCCGTGAATTTCGTCGCGTTATTAATCAAATTCGCTATAACTTGAGTCAATCGGTTCTTCTCCATATGTATACAACATTCTGGCAATCCTTCCTCGAAAACAATTTCCACCGCGGAAGTTGTCAATCGCAATGCGGAAGTTTGCTCCAGTTCATGCAACAAAGCGTTCAAATCAAAATCCGAATAAACGAACTCCATCGAACCGGATTCGATTTTCGAGAGATCGAGAATATCATTAATCAACTGCAAGAGCAACTTGTTATTATTCTCGATGATATTCACGTACTCCTGTTTTTCACGCTCCTCTTCCGCAGAAGCCAATATATTGGAAAAACCGACAATAGCATTCAACGGCGTTCTGATCTCGTGGCTCATATTCGCGAGGAAAGCCGACTTCAAACGATTGGATTCTTCGGCATATTCCTTCGCCTCCCGCAAATCCAGTTCCATTTTCTTACGTCCCGTGATAACCAAAGAAGAACCGACCAATGATAAAGCCTTTCCGTTCTTATCCTTTTTCTCCACGGCAGCCTGCGCTTCCACCCACTCGAATGAATAATGGTGATTATTTCTGTCCAGAACCCGGTATTCCTCTTTTATCTTTTCCACCTTTCCCTCGATCAAGGCAGAATAAGCCGCACGTACACGTTCCCTATCATCCTTATGAATCTTGGAGAAGTATTGCTCTTGAGGTACAGACAAAGTATCTTCACCCCCTTGGTAATGTTGCAACTCTATCGGGCGATTCACGTCACACAACATAGTCCCGTCCTCCAAATTCCAACGCCACGGGATAATATTGGCAACATCCAATGCCATTGCCAACTTATAATTCACTGACTCCAATAGCGCTCTCGTGTTCCGTAAATCGGTAATATCCACACAAAACACATCGATCATCCCGATTTCCTCTGAAGCAACAAGCAACACTTCGAAATATTTCTCTATCGACTTATGGTAATACTCTATCGTGAAAGACTTCTTTTCGGCAAGCATCGTCTTGTACAAGACCAAATACTCTTTATAATTACTATTCAGAATCTCACTCCCTCTCTTGCCGACAATATTCTCACCACCTTTAAAATACTTGCAAAACATAGGATTAATAACTTGCACGACATAATCCTCCAGTTCCCCCCGATTATTGTATATCAATTTATGCTTCGTGTACGCGATGGGCATATTTTTAAATAACGCCTCGTATTTTTTCAAAAAAGACAATTCCTTCTCGTGCAACGACCGCTCCTTCCTCATCAAACGTATCCTCTCCCACATCAAATAAAGCGAGAATAATAAAACGACAACAACAAATATCATGTACCGGTTCTTGGACCAGAAACTCTCCGGAACAAAAAAGTAATGTGCGTTATCAGGATATATTGATGCGGGAATACCGGCTTTCTGCAAGACATTATAACACAAATAATAATCCGGTTCAACTTGTTGCCAAGCAACATCCTTGGGACTCTTTCCCGCCATGATCTCCCGTAATGTCCGGGCGACCGTATGCCCGAACTCCTGTCCCGAATAAAAATATCCTCCCGCCAGCTCTCCATCCTCAATCCCGATATCTTCCAATATAAACACGGGATGATGATCGAAAGTACTTATCGTCTTATGGTTATTGCATGAAATATATTTATTGCCAACCATACCCTCGCGTTGAAACCATGAGAAATACAACAACCCGACCTTGTTTATATCAAAAGAAGATATCGAATCCAGCATATCATCCATAGTCATCTCCCCCTCCGTGAAATAACTTACTTGAAGGTCCGGAAAATACTTCTGACAAACTTCCCGCATCTCGTATCTTACCTGCGCACTAACATAACGATGATCGGAAATAAGGACTACCTTTTCCATTCCGGGAAGCAACAACTTCATTTCATCAATTGTTCCCCTCACGTGAATGGGGCATTCGACAACCGTGGCATTATATCCTTTTGTCAGTTCCCGAACAGATTTCATCTCTCCCGGAACAATCTCTTTTTTTTTCAACACGGAAGCCCATGATGTCACATAATCTTCCTGCACGCAAAAGATTATCGGAACATCTTTCCACACCCCGTTAAAAGCATCTTCAAACAAACACCACGCGGGAGACCCGAGCACCACGATACAACGGGGTAATGGAGTCGAATGTTTTTCTATAATCAAACGTTTTCTTTGCCGCGCAATGGAATCCTCCTCGACCAAAAGCATATTGAGGGATTCGATAAGAATATCCTCCTTGATCGAAGGATCTTTCCGAAGGCTGTCAATCACGTAATTCGACCACACGGTAACATCCGTGTACGAATTAATAACCAAGACATTATCCCGATCACGAGCCCACGAGACCGAAAACTCAAACAGAACAAAAATAAATAAAAAACCGCTCCGTAAAATATTCTTTAAGCACATGCCACATTTACCTTTATAAACGAGTACAAAGGTACAAATATAGCTTGAACTAACAACCGGAAAATGAATTAATTTCCCTATCTTGCCCGCACTTCGCAAATCACGGAATCGGCAATCACTAAATCTCCGAATATTTCCCCAGTTCCTCCCAATACTCCAACGCCCGCCTCGTGTGGGGAATCACGATAGTCCCTCCGACAAGATTGGCTACCGAGAATATCTCGAACAACTCCTCCGTGGTCACCCCGAGTTGATGACACTTTTCCAGATGATACTTGATACAATCGTCACAACGCAAGACCATGGAAGTTGCCAATCCCAACATCTCTTTCACCTTGGCGGGCAAAGCGCCATCCATATATGTATTCGTATCCAAATTATAGATACGTTTCATTACCTTATTATCAGCGGCAAGAATCTTTTCGTTCATTTTAGCCCGGTACGCCCGGAACTGTTCAACCATTTCACTCATAACTCTTTCAATAAATTCCGATCAACTTCAAAATATCATTTATATTCGCGAATAGCAGCAAGAATATCAAAAAGAACATTCCGCCTATCTGAGCATTCTCCATAAACTTCTCGTTCGGTTTGCGACGGGTAATCACCTCGTACAACAGGAATACCACGTGCCCCCCGTCCAAAGCCGGTATAGGCAACAGGTTCATCACACCCAGAATCAATGACAGGAAAGCCGTCAAATCCCAGAACGCATGCCAATCCCATACACTCGGGAAGACATTTCCGATAGACACGAAACCTCCCAGAGATTTGATCGCTTCCGGGTTTTTAAACAGCTTGAATTGCTTCAAATAAGATTTTACCTTATCCACTCCCATGTTGATACCCGCGGGCACGGACTCCAAGAATGAATATTTTTTCACGGCAAATTCGAAATCAGCTATAATCCTCGGCTGTATCCCCATGAGCTTGGAGTCGCCCATATCGAGATAGAGAGTTAATGTATCCTGCCCTCGCAACACTCTCACGTTCATCACGCTATCCCGATGATTCATCACCAGTGACTGGAACTCGTCATAATAAGTAAATCCCCGTCCGTCCACCTCGATAATCGTGTCGGTCGCCAACATCCCGGCATTCCTTGCCGGTGCGTCTTGAGCGAAAGCCACAATCTCACCGTTATACTTGTAACGAGGTGCCAACAAAGCCTTCTGGTCAAAACCATTGGAGGAATAAGCCAGTATCTTCTTGACCAAAGTAGGGGGTATATCGAGGCTCACAACCTGCCCACCTCGCAACACTTGCATAGTCTTCGGCTCATCCAGCAAAAGATGAAGCATAATATCGCTGAAACGCTCCACTTTCTTGTTATCGAAAGACAAAACAATATCCCCGTTACGCACCCCCGCATCCAACATAATACTGTCACACACGACACCGTATTTCACGTTTTCCGCCGGTAGATACTCCTCGCCCCAAGTATAAAGCACCATGATATATATAAAGAATGCCAGCAGGAAATTCACCAACACCCCGCCAATCATGATCAACAACCTTTGCCATGCCGGTTTGGAACGAAATTCATAAGGTTTTGGCGGCTCTTTCATCTGCTCCAGATCCATCGACTCGTCAATCATCCCGGAGATCTTCACGTAGCCCCCCAAAGGCAACCACCCCATCCCGTACTCGGTTTCCCCCTTTTTAAAACGGAAAATCGAAAACCACGGGTTGAAGAAAATAAAAAACTTCTCCACCCGTACCTTGAAAAGTTTTGCCATGAAGAAATGTCCCATCTCGTGCAACATCACGAGAATCGACAAACTCAACAAAAACTGTAATATCTTCACTAATACATCCATGTTCTGATTTTAGATTTCTTGATTTATGATGTTAGATTCCAATCGTCAATCGTAACTCATAAATCGTAAATTATTTATTTTTCAATTGTTCTGCTATTCTCCGTCCCTCCCGGTCGGTCGCTATATAATCCTCCAACGTCGGCTGCCCGATAAAGCTGACTTTATCCATCGTTTCCTCTATCACGTCAGACATCGCCGTGAAAGAGATTTCCCCTCGCAGGAAGGCAGCCACCATCACCTCGTTCGCGGCATTCAACACGCAGGGGGCATTACCGCCGCGGTTCATCGCCTCGTAAGCAAGTCCCAAGTTGCGGAATGTCTTTATATCCGGTTTCTCGAACGTCAAGTTAGAACACACGCTAAAATCCAAACGGGGAATATCGGAATGTACCCGTTCCGGGTAAGTCAACGCGTATTGTATAGGCAAACGCATATCAGGTACACCCAGTTGGGCTTTCACGTTCCCGTCTTGAAACTGTACCATCGAATGTACCACGGATTGGGGATGCACCAGCACTTCAATCCGCGAAGGCTCCACCCCGAACAACCACTTCGCCTCGATAGCCTCGAATCCCTTGTTCATCATCGAAGCGGAATCAATGGTCACCTTGGCGCCCATGTGCCAATTCGGGTGCTTCAGAGCTTGAGCGGCAGTTACCGTCCTTAAATACTCGTGATCTTTCCCCCGGAAAGGTCCCCCGGAAGCTGTCAACAATATCTTCTCTATCGGGTTATTATGCTCTCCCACCAAACACTGGAAAATTGCCGAATGTTCCGAATCCACAGGCAATATCGCCACCTTGTACTCCTCGACCAGACGATTGATTAAATCCCCGGCAACAACCAGCGTCTCTTTATTTGCCAACGCGATCGTCTTTCCCGCTTTTATCGCGTTGATCGTCGGGAGCAAACCGCTATACCCGACCATTGCCGTTACCACCACGTCAATAGTAGACGTTCGCACGACTTGAGCGATAGCGTCACTTCCCCCGTACACTTTTATATCTTCATCCCGCAACAAATCCCGCAATTCCCCCAACTTCTCCTCGTTCCCGATCACCACCATATTAGGTTTAAATTGTTTCGCCTGCCGCGCCAACAACTCCACCTGATTATTTGCCGTGAGAACTTCCACGCGAAACCGTTCCGGGTTAGCCTCGATTACCTGTAATGTCTGTGTTCCGATAGACCCGGTCGATCCTAATATTGCTATATTTTTCATTAATTTCTAATCGTAAAAACTCCAATCACTTAAATTTAATAAACGTCTCCGGGTTCAATGCTTTCCCTCCCTGCCACAATTCAAAATGCAAATGCGGTCCCGTTGTTTCCTCTCCCGTGTTTCCCACCACGGCAATAGCCTCTCCCGCTCGTACAAAATCACCCTGCTTCTTCAACAACACCGAATTATGCTTGTATATTGAAACCAGATTCCCTTGATGCTGCACTTGAATAACATATCCCGTCTTGATCGTCCAGTCGGTAAAGATCACCACACCATCCAGCACGGACAACACGTTAGAATTTTGCTTCGCGACCAAATCGACACCGTAATGACGGGTTCCCTCGTCAAAATGATTCGTCACGATACCGTCCAACGGTGAAAAGAAATGATAGAAATCATCATCCGAAAAACTGACTTGTCCCAACGCCAAATTATACCGCTCCTCTCTCTCCATCACCTCCCGGAAACCCGCTTCTTCTTGCGACACGCCCAACATCGTCGTGTCATAATTAATTTTTACGTTCTCGCTTGAAGCCATGTAATGAGTCGTATCCAACACCTCGTCCCTCAAAATCATCTGGATGGAACGCAGGAAACGATCTTTCTTCTCCACCTCGTTCAATAAAGAATCTACCCGTAAGGCATTCTGGGTAAGCTGCCTTCTCAACTGTTGACTCGGGTAACCGGGAATAAA
Organism: uncultured Butyricimonas sp.; assembly: GCF_959596855.1. Taxonomy (NCBI): domain Bacteria; kingdom Pseudomonadati; phylum Bacteroidota; class Bacteroidia; order Bacteroidales; family Odoribacteraceae; genus Butyricimonas; species uncultured Butyricimonas sp. Next base: position 15,677 of record NZ_CAUFYA010000056.1, on the reverse strand, counting down.
TTCTCTCAAATTCGTGAAAGCGATTAACATGATTGTCAAAATAATCAACACCACCGCTAACGAGCTTAAAGCCGTCAGCACCTGCAAGGGGGATAGACGAAGATGCATCACCTCCTCGTAGGTAGACTCATTAAAAATGGTCAACTTGTAGCGATTCTTTAATTTATTCCAGTATTTCCGTTTCTTACTCTTCATCCGAATATTTTTAGCCTCCAAAAATAGTACAAAAATCCAATTTTCCCATCCCGAAGGTTTAGAAAGTTTATAAAGTACCCGCCTTTCGTCCGCATAGCCCACAAATTGCCACACCCGCATCACGAGTCAACTCCGTTTTTCCCTCTAAAACAACCCTAATCATACTGAAGACCTACAACAAACGTAAATATATAATGAACTTATCTTACACGTCATTTATAAAATAATCTACACAAATTCAACCCAAGCAAGGTCAAAAATCTATCGTCATAGGAGTTTCATGGAAGTATGATAGAAGTATAATAGAAGTATTACCCAACCAACACCCTCAAAAATAGATATAGCAACCTTCCCCGTCCCCTATCTTCTTACTAAAAACCTATTGATTTCCCCCCTCGTTTACAATTTTGACGGGTACTGGTAGATACGCAAATGGAAATAAGGCATCACGGCAAGCAAATGATCGAAAATATCAGATTGCACTTTCTCGTAAGCCACCCACTCCTGAATGCGTGAAAAACAATAGATTTCCAACGGGATTCCCGTGGCAGACGGTTGCAATTGCCTCACCATATACGTCATATCCATATTCAGATTCGGGTTTGCTTCCAGTTTCCGAACGGCATATTGACGGAAAATCCCCAAATTCGTCAGTCGCCTCTCGTCCAACACATCCCCTTTCCCCTTGTTCTGTTCTGTCAGCACGGGAAGTATATCCTCGATATATCCCTTCAGAACGTCAGATTTTCTCAACATGGCGATCTCCTCATCCGACAGGAAATGCACCGAATTCATATCTATATTAATAGAGCGCATAATCCGCCGTCCCGCCGATTCCTGCATTCCCCGCCAGTTCGTGAAAGAATTGGAAACCAACTGGTAAGTAGGCACTGTCGTGATCGTCATATCCCAATTTTGCACCTTCACCGTGTACAAATTGATTTCCAGCACCGTCCCGTTCGCGTTATTACTCGGCATCACGATCCAGTCCCCGATACGCACCATCTGATTGGACAACAACTGCACACCCGCGACAAACCCCAGAATCGCGTCTTTGAAAACCAACATCAATACCGCCGCGAAAGCACCCAATCCGACCAACAGATTACGGGGCGACTCCCCGATAAACACGCTCACGATCGTGATAACGACCGCCGACACCACGAATATTTTGATTACCTGCACGAACACCTTGATAGGTCTGTCGCGCGCTACCGGGTAGGACTCGTAAATCCGGTTAATGGCATCCAGTACCGTGACAATCACGTATCCCGCCACCACCAGAATCCACGCCACGATAAAACGGTGGAAAAGCTCAATATGCTCCCACTTCCCGTAAACAATCTTAAAAGCAAAATCAATAAACAGCGGGGGTATCAAGTTAAAAATTCTCTGGAAAACATGTTCATCCAAAAACACGTCATCCCACTTGGTCTTGGTACGCTTGACCACTTTGGCAAGCAACCTCATCACTCCTTTACGGAGAAAAAGAGTGAATAAAAAAGCGATCAGACAAATAACCGCGATCTGCAACATCACCTCCACGAGTGAAGCCGTTTCGGGATCTTTAATTCCTAAATTGAGCCAAGAAAACCACTTACTTATATTTATCTTCCAAATCATACTATTCCTCTCCTTTTTTATATGCCCTATACGAGAATTGAACAGGAAAAAGTTAAGAATTACAGATTTTTCTGATTCCAAAACACCTGATAAGTTAAAATCATATTAACATATAATCTTTCCGACTACCCCGGAAAGCCTTCATTTTTCTCTATTTTTACAATTCCGCCATAAATTAACGTTAAAGATTTTAAGCGACAGGATAAATTTGCTTACACTTTACTATATTTGCAGACACAAACATTAAAACATTAAAATAATTCGTATGACAAAAAGACTATTAACCGTGTGTGCTTTATTGGCGCTGCTCAGCTCTAGCTTGTTCGCCCAATATGACATGAAAGCACCACTTCCCAAAGACCCGAATGTCAGAACGGGAAAATTAGCTAACGGCTTGACTTACTACATTCGCCACAACGCGGAACCCAAGGACAGAGCAAGTTTCTACATCATCCAGAACGTGGGAGCGATCCTCGAAAACGATGACCAGAACGGATTGGCTCACTTCTTGGAGCACATGGCATTCAACGGTACCAAACACTTCCCCGGAAGAAAAGGTATCACCAATATGTTGGAAAAACACGGGGTTGAATTCGGTAGAAACGTGAACGCCTACACCGCACAAGACGAAACCGTGTACAATATCAGTGATGTTCCCACCACGAACGAAGGACTCTTAGACACTTGTCTGCTCGTGCTTCACGATTGGTCACACTACCTTCTGCTCGTTGACGAAGAAATCGATGGTGAAAGAGGCGTTATTTCCGAAGAGTGGAGAACCAGAAGAGATGCAGGATTCCGCATGAGAGCCGTAACCATGCCGGTTCTTTTGAACGATTCCAAGTACGCGAAAAGAGATGTAATCGGTGATTTGGACATCATCAAAAACTTCAAATACCAGACTCTCCGCGATTACTATCACAAATGGTACCGTCCCGATTTGCAAGCGATTGCAGTTGTCGGAGATTTCGACGCTGAAAAAATGGAGCAAAAGGTAAAGGAATTATTCTCCAAGATCCCGACTCCGGTAAATCCTGCCGTGAGAGAAACTTTCGAAGTCCTTCCCCACGACGGAATCAAGTTCGTGTGCGCCACGGATAAGGAAGTAACCAATTCTTCCATCGCCGTGTACATCAAATACCCGGCTCCCACGAAAGAAGAAAAAGGACTGAACGAAGCCTTGAAGAAAGGACTTGTTCAATCATTCTACAACACGATGTTGGCTCAACGTATCTCCGAATTACTCCAAAAAGGTAATCCTCCCTTCATCAACGGAAGCGCAGGCTTCGCCGGTGGTATCGTGAGAGGCGTCAACGCTTATTACTTCGGGGCAACAGCAAAACCGAACGAGGAAGCTGAAGCATTGGAAGCCATCTACCGTGAAAATGAAAGAGTAAAAAGATTCGGTTTCACGCGAGGAGAACTCGAAAGAGCAAAAACAAACATGTTAGTAGGTTTGGAATCAGCTAACAAGCAAAAAGACAAAACCACTTCCGAAGCCTATATCGATGAAATAAAAGAAAACTTCCTTGAAGGAGATCCTATCGTTGACTTCGATTACTATTACGAGTTCGCGAAAGCGGTTATCCCGACAATCACCGTTGACGAAGTTTCCGCATTGGCAAAACAATATATCGTTCCGACCAACATGGTAATCATCGTGCAAGGACCGGCAGAAGGCGTGAAACACATCACGGAAGCAGAGGCTCTCGCCACATTGAAAAAAGTTGAAGATTCTCAACTTGAACCCTATCAGGACGAATCCGCCGAAGCCAAACTGATCAACAAAGAGTTGAAAGGCTCAAAAATCATCGCTACCAAGAAATTACCGCAATTCGAAGCAGAAGAGTGGACTTTGGAGAACGGCGCGAAAGTTGTATTCCGCAAAGCAGATTTCGAGAAAGACCAAGTAGCCGTGGCTTCTTACAGCAAGGGGGGTACCTCTCTGTACGGTGTTGACAAATTAGCTTCCGCGCAAGTTGTCGCTGATTTCGTTGGAGCTTACGGATTAGGCGACTACGATGCTATTACCTTGAAAAAATTGTTGACAGGTAAACAAGCAAACGTCGGTATCGGTATCAGCGGATTGTCAGAATCTGTCGGTGGTGCTTCAACTCCCGGGGATTTCGAAACCTTGATGCAATTAATCTATCTGAAATTCGAGGAACCTCGTTTCGACAAAGAAGTCCACAACGCGATCATGCAACGTAACTACGCGGCTATCGCAAACATGGACAACAACCCGAAAAAGATCATGCAGGACTCTATCAGCAGGATCATGAGCAATTACAGCCCGAGAAACATTTTATTCGGAAAAGAATTTTTGGATAAGATCAGCATCGAGCAAATCGAGGAAATTTATCGTGACCGAATCAAAGATATCAGCGACTTCACGTTCTTTATCGTGGGTAACATCGACGCTGAAACCGTGAAACCGTTGGTTGAAAAATACTTGGGTTCCGTGCAGTCCTTCAACCGCAAAGAGAATTGGGTTGACAACAAGGTAAGAGGCCCGAAGGGAAAAACCGTGAAGGTGATCGAACTTCCGTTGCAAGACCCGAAAGCTACCGTTATCACGAGCTTCTCTAAAGATATGAAAACCAGTATTCACGACAATATCTGCCAAAACATCTTGAAAGGAGTACTCGATCAAAGATACCTGACAAATATCCGTGAAAAAGAAGGCGGTACCTATGGAGTAAGCGTTCAAGCCGGATCATCCAGAGAACCGTACGAAAGTTATAGCATGAGCATGATGTTCGATTGCGACCCGGATAAGGCTGACCACTTGAAATCATTAATCTATGCCGAAATCGACTTGTTAATGAAAGAAGCTCCTACACAGGAAGAGATCAGCAAGGTTATCACGACCATGAAGAAAAACCGTGAACAATCCAAACCTCACAATAACTATTGGATGAGTGCTATCCAAACTTACTACCTCCGCGGTATCGATATTACCGACCCGAAAAACTTCGATAATATCATCGACAAGATCACCCCGAAGGATGTACAGAAATTCACCAAGAAATTATTCAAGGGTGCCGACGTGGTTGACATGATGTTCATACCGGAAGCAAAATAAAAAATATTATCATATCAAAAAGAGAAGCTGTCTTCTTAATTGAAGACAGCTTCTCTTTTTGATATTTCTATTCTCGAATTTTCACCCATTTCATGGCATCGGCAACAACATCTTGAGGAATGTAATCACCAGAGGAATCATGCTCCCGATCCCTATCACTTAATATCACCCGTGCCGTTCCATCAAAATTAAAAATTCCCAAAGACACCCAATTCCAATCATCCTTATCCAACGAAAGAATCACCTCATGTTCTTCCTTTCCATCAAAAACGGTATAATAGTATTTTCTTGAAAAATCACGTAACGAGTATACACTCATATCATTAAATGGCAAATAAGCGAACACTTCATACTTACCGTCTCGCAGTAAACGAGTTTCCCATTGCACTTTTTGGTTACCCTTGCCGCCCCCTTTGAAATAAGCCCCTTTCACAGGAAAGCCATGACAAGTACGACTAATAGTGAATCCCCAATGATCGGCAGGAGCGAAACTGTAAAGTCTTGCCTGCGTCTCAACTATCCCGAAAAAGGAGGCAAAGTTAAATTTTCTTGTTTCCAGAATAGAGAAACCCGGATCCTCATTGTCGACGATGATCTCATTGTCGTTCCTCGTTAAAAAAGAGGTTGGAGCAAGAGGCAAAAACCACGTGATAGTATCGGCATCATCGACCTCTTTTTGCTCGTGTGGTAAATTAATATTAGTAGGAAGATTTAAAGCCAATATGGTATTAATAGCAGAATTATTAGTATACCTCATCCTCTTCCTTATCGCCCGTCCTTCTCCCGGGAAGATAATCCATCCTTGATTACCATTATTCAAGGTAATAATACCCGGAACTTCACTCCGGTTAAAAACCTTGAAATCATAAATTATATCTTGTTCTGCTCCCATTGTGCGCCCGTCTATCTCAAAAGCAGGTAACCGATCATTCAGGAACCACGCCTTTACGATAGTATCTAATCCCACATTAAAACGGGCTACAAATTCCCGCGATAAATCCTCGAAAGTAGTTTCCTCGAAAAGGTGCCGCACAAGAAAATCGTGGTAAGCCTCACGAAATTCCTCTTTACCGATTCGGATCATCAGTATGGCATTCAACTCTTCACACTTTTTACGAATAATCTTATCAAGCAGCTCCGAGGACAGCAAAGGATCCCGCAAGGCTTCTTCCAAGCTGTGATCTTTCAGGTAATCAACGACAACATATTCATCCTCCACTTCTGTTACCGCCGCTAAAAGGGGATTGAAAGCTAAAATCAAGATATCATTTATTATAGGACACCCGGTAGAGGATACAAAATTCGTGTTACCCACGAAGGTTGGATTCAAATCACAACTTCCTTCCGTGAGAAAAGCAAGCTCCATGCCTAAACACCTTCGAACCTCTTCATTATTATCACTCGAAGCGGAAGGCACATCTCTCGAATATTTTTTTTCCGGGACAAATACCATCCCTCCCTGTACCCTCTCCCCAGTTTGTAATGTCTTTCCTGTAAAAACGTGAAAATCACAAGGGACCTCCACGAGTGTAAACCAACGATAAGGATACTGTAACGTGGGGTCGAAAGCAATCTGCCCCATTATACGATTCACCATATAATCTTGATCCTTACCATAAAACCCGAGCGTGAATTTGGCATCCCAAAGAACCTTCCGCAACTCCTTCTCTGGAATACAATCGTAAAGATCCAGCATAAATTCATGATCCGGCAAATAGAAAAGTTCCATTCTTATCGAATCAATCGTGATCTCCCGCCTCTTGTAATTACCTACACAAAGACTTATTCCTGCCATATCGTGATCAAAAGTAAACATTGTCTTCCCGGCAATATTTCTATCCACATGACTTCCTTGGCAGATTGCCATTAAACTGGGATCATGCTCCACTTCCAACCGATAACGGGTAAACATAGCCTTTCGGAAACCCAATGCGTCATAAGAAGGTACACTGACCGGATACCAACCACTTTCCGGGGTAAGTAGCTTGTAATCTCTCTCGCAGAACGCAGGCGTACAACCAAAACGATAAATGCCTATCGTATTCACCTCCAAGGCCCCATAATTCTCTTCCGGAATATCTAAAAAACAAAAACTATTGTCAATCTTTCCCTCGTAATTCATAACGATTTCCCGCACCTCTCCGGGAGAGAGCTTTACATCTGCAAGAAGTACTTGATGGTCTCGACGGAATGTAATATTTTCTTCGTTCACGGAAACAGAAGAAACAACAAGCCCCGGATTTAAATAAAAAATCAACGGTATCATGACACTATCCTTGTTTGCCACGGTCATTCTACTCGTTACGGAAATCGTATTCTTTTCAGTTTCTTTCAAAGAAAGATGATTATCAATAATTTTTAACGCTTTTTCCCCGGCATACTTAGCATAAACGGCATGAAAAGTTTCCCTTTTCTTAGAGGTCGCTTGAAACCCGCAAATATAAATCACGGCAAAACCAACAGCGAGAAGTAATGGAATCAGAGCAACACAAACGAACCGACCTAACGCCCGGGTCCGATTATGTATTCTTGGATAAGGAATTACAGACAAAACAGCCAACCCTATCCCAAAGAACAGAATAAATCCTCTCTGTAATAAATAATTTTCAAGATTCACGTGTCCCGTAAAATCCGAGAACATATTAGGAATACTTGTAGCCAAGGGATCCAAAACTCCATTAAACCAAATCGCTCCCGGTATAGTCAATATACCCAAAATAGCGACCGATAAGATCACACTCATTCCCTGATTCTTGACCAGTTTTGTTAGCAAAGTAGACAGCCCAAAACAAAAAATGAGAGTAGGCAAATTCAGGGTTAACCAATAGAAAGGGTAATACCCGACATTAAATGCTTTACTATAAAAAAGGACATTCAAAAGAAAACAAAATACAAGAAACAGGATATTGACCACAGGGAATGCAAGAAATTTCCCCAAGAAATTTCCTATTACAATCTCAGAATTTCCTTGAGCATGAACACTCAACGCAGTCATAGCATCCAAACGAAACACTCTCATATCATTAATTACAAGAGCGAACGTAAAAAATAATTGAAGAATATTAAACAAATAAATACATCGAAATGGTATTGACGAAGGCAATGCTTGAAAAGTCCAAGCCATCGCCGATTTACTGAATAACTCATCAATACCGTTAACATATCCCAAACCGGATAACGGAGTGAACACATAAAGGGTAATTCCCACCATCCCGAGAAAGGCAAATATCCAAAAGATTACATTCCGCCAAGAACGCTTGTACCCATACAAAGTCTCAATAAAGATTTTACTACACCTCATAACGCCTGTATCTTGTTGTTTCAAATCTAATTCTACCTCATGCTTCTCGCACAAAAAATTGACACCAAGAATTACTTCCAATATACAACGATATTACGTGAAATAATTTTTACAACATGAATGTAAAATCAAATTTTCTTCATTTACGGAAATTTAATAACAGCCAAAGGAGCACTTGATTCATCCTTTCCATATTCATTTTTAAATTCAACCTTATACTCTCCTTTATCAGTTACTTCCACAGGATTTATTTCTAATTTTGCAGTTTCTCCATTAAAAGAAAGATGAAACCTATCACTTTCCTTAATCTGTATTGCATTTTTATACCATATGACAGTACATTGACGATCAGACGTTTCAAGTTTAGCTATAAATGTAGCCTTATCGCCTTCATGAACCATTTGTCCCACAAGTCTTTGAACTATTTTAGGCTTTCCCCCTTTGACAGAAGCACTCCCCAAAACGTCTATATTACTCTGTTCTACCCCTCCATTTTCTCCACTAAATCCTGTTAATATCACAAATAGTATAAAAATAATTCTTCTTTTCATGTCGATCCCATTTAGATTGATAAAATATAATTTCTACAAATATAAAAATTATATTTTACAAAAAAAAGCATTCTATAAAATATTACAATAGAATAAGTGCTATCCCAACTTACTACCTCTGCGGTATTGATATTACCGACCCCAAAAACTTCGATAATATCATTGACAAGATCATCCAAAAGGATGTACAGAAATTCACCCAAAAATTATTCAAGAGTGCTGACGTGATTCACATGATATTCGTACCGGAAGCGAATAACATTATACCTCAAAAATCATAAATCAAAACCCTCTATATTCATCTACCATACTCAAAATCAAAGCACCGTAGCGCTCCACTATCTTTTTCCCGATTCCCGGAACAGCAAGCAATTCTTTCGTGTTTGTCGGTAGCAGATTACTGATACCCAGCAAAGCTTTTTGCTGTAACACCGTGTACACGGGCAGTTTCAAACGTTCGGCTTCTTTATTCCGCCATATCCGAAGCGTGGTATATAATTTCGGGTGCAATATGTCGGAGGACACTTCCGCCTTTACCGTACCCGCTTTCTTTGCCTTGATTTTCACTTTCGGGGCATCAATCAAGGCTTTTGCCTTCGCCCGTAAATAAGCGGTCACGGAGAAACCATTCCCTATCGTCTTCAAAGTCTCCATTTTCAAGGTTATTTCAGCCCGGAAACGTTCCATGGCTTGTTCGACGGACTTCCTTACTTCCTTGTTGTCAATTTCCGGTATCGCTTCCTCCAGAAAGTCCCCGAAAATTGTCTTCGTGTGTTCACGAAAATAAGCCGCACCTTTACGTACCCGTTCCGCGATCACCGGATTGTTCTCGTAAACCCCGTTTTCCGGCATCAAGCCCTCCAACTGGTTTTGAAATCGCTCCGATACCATCAACAGCTCCTCCGCGCAACGGGCTCCCGCCACGCGGTAACGCTCCACCCATTCGGGATACAAGCGACGCAATTGCTCGTCCAGTATCCGGTACAAATAATGCAACCGCCAACGTATAGACTCGTAATCAAATTGTTCCAGCAACAACTCCCGGAAGTACGATTGCCGTGCCTGATGCAGCTCCTCCGTGCCGGGTTCATGTTGCTCCACCTCACTCACGAACTGATCGATAGCATTATCATTGATCAGTGAACGGGGCGTCACGGGAGAACTCAACACCAATCCCTCGAAAGTCTTGCAACGGCTCAACGCCACGTACACTTGCCCGTGAGCGAAAGCTGCGTTCGCGTCCACGATTGCCCGCTCAAACGTCAATCCCTGACTTTTGTGTATCGTGATCGCCCACGCCGTCTTCAACGGGTACTGGCTGAACCGCCCTTCCACCATCTCGACGATCTCCTTCGTTTCTTCGTCCAACGTGTATTTCGTGTTCGTCCACTCCTCCCGGTTTACCAGAATCCGCATTCCGTCCTCTTTCCCCACGACTTCGATCGTGTTATTGTTAATCGCCGTGATCTTGCCTATTTTCCCGTTATAATAACGTTTCTCCGGGGAGGAATCATTCTTCACGAACATCACCTGTGCCCCTTTCTTCAACACGAGTAATTCATCCGTGGGGTACGAGTACGCCGGGAAATTATCTTTTATCTCCGCCCTGAACGTGTAGGCTTGGGTATTCAATGCCGCCATTTTCAGATCATTAATCCGCTGCGCTTGATGATTATGCGTAGTCAGCGTGATATACCCGTCCTCATCCGAAGGGGTAAATCCCGGTATACATCGTTGATTCAAAGTATTCAACACGGAGGCATCAATCTGTTTTTCCCTTATCCGGTTCAACAGTTCCAAAAAGATACCATCCTGCTGACGGTACACCTGCTTCAGCTCTATCGGCACGTAACGGGTTGCCGCCAACGCCTTGCTATGGAAAAAATAAGCCGACTCGTAATGTTGTTTCAACAACATCCATTCGTCATCCTTCACCACGGGAGCCAACTGTTGCAAGTCCCCGATCAACAACAACTGCACCCCGCCGAAAGCCTCGTTACGGTTCCGGTAACGACGCAACACGTCGTCCACCGCATCCAGCAAATCCGCCCTCACCATACTCACCTCGTCGATCACCAGCAAGTCGATCGTCTTGATAATATTTATTTTTTCCCGACTGAACTTATTCGTGAAACGAGCCTTCCCGTCATGCGTTATCACATCCGTGACACCCGGTATATACGGCCCGAAAGGCAACTGGAAAAACGAGTGAATGGTCACTCCACCCGCGTTAATCGCCGCCACACCCGTCGGAGCCACCACGATCATCCGCTTCGGGGAACGCTCTTTCAAGTTCCTCAGAAACGTGGTCTTTCCCGTTCCCGCCTTTCCCGTCAGGAACACGTTCACCCCAGTATATTCCAAGAAATTAAACGCCAACTCTAATTGTGGATTACTTTCCATGAATCAACACTTTTCGTGAATTATTACATATTCAGGTCATTACAGACGCCCTACTATGCAAAGATATGGAAAATCTACACATTTTATTAGGATCATTCGTATTATATATCTATTTTCGTGGAAATTTACATGAAATACCATCTATGAAGATTTATCATTTCTTTATGGCAAGAAATTACAGGGTGAGAGGCTAACGAAGTCCGGGACTTGTTTTTCCGGCTATCTTGAGAAACTTTCCATTCACGGGAAAGATTCTATTTTCGCATTTATTATTTAAAAAAGAAACGACACATCCCGGGGTGAGATGCGTTTAAACGTTTAAAATTCATACAAAACAACCATGAATAATTGGAAAAAAGTATTCGCTATTATATGGACAGGACAGTTTTTCTCCATTCTGACCAGTTCACTTGTTAATTTCGCTATCATATTATGGCTGACATTCGAAACCAAGTCGGCTGAAACACTGGCATTTGCCACGATATCGGCCTTACTCCCGCAAGCCGTGTTAGGTCTATTCTCCGGTATCCTCATCGATCGCTGGAGCCGGAAATGGATTATGATACTGTCGGATAGTTTTATTGCCTTCTGCACCTTCATTCTTGCCGTACTGTTTTACTTCGGGCAGGCAGAGGTATGGGCAATATACACGTTACTGGCATTACGTTCTGTCGGATCGGCCTTCCACATGCCCTCCATGCAAGCGTCCATCCCCTTGTTGGCACCGGAATCCCAGCTTTTACGCGTCGCGGGAATCAACCAGATCATACAATCCGTCTGCAACATCGCGGGGCCCGCTTTAGGGGCATTAGCCATCACGATGCTCGATATGACTTACGTTCTTATGCTTGACGTGGCAGGTGCGTTACTCGCTTGTACCTCGTTATTGTTTGTCACCATTCCCAACCCGAAACCCGGTGAAACGAAAACGAAATTGAACCTATGGCAAGATTTACGGGAGGCGCAAAGGGAAGTCACGAGCCATAAAGGAATGACACTCCTTTTCCTGCTTTCCATACTGGCAACTCTTTTTATCATGCCTATCAGCGTATTGTTCCCGTTGATGACTCTCAATCATTTCTCCGGAAGTGCTTACCAGATGAGTCTGGTAGAGGCAATATGGAGCGTCGGTTCCCTCGCGGGCGGACTCGTGTTAAGCCTCCGTCAATACAAGGTCAATAAAATAGTGCTGATTAATTCAATGTATATCCTGCTAGGTATATCATTCCTGTTCTCCGGGCTTTTACCGCCCACGGCGTTCGTGTGGTTCGTGATACTGACAGCCATAGAGGGCGTATCAGGCTCCGTGTACTACGCCTCGTTCATGACCGTGGTACAAACAAAGGTCAATCCCGCCGTCCTCGGTCGTGTATTTTCCATATTCATGAGCATCAGCATGTTCCCCTCCATGATCGGGCTAATGGGAACCGGATTTATCGCCGACAATATCGGCATCTCGAACACCTTCGCCATCGGCGGACTCGTTGTCTGTGCCATCGGTATTATCTCCTTCTTTATCCCCTCCCTGTTCGCAGTCGGACGATTAACTATCGAAGGAAAGACTCGAAATATTTGAGCAAGCAAAGAGGGGCTTCCGCAATGGAAACCCCTCTTCTCTCTTATTATTAATCAAATCTTATTTGTTGGCACGAGCTTTATACTCTTTCAAACCGTCTTGCAAAAACTTCACGAATGCATCCCGGTCTTTGTTATGACCTCTGGCTGTTTGCAATACATGTGGTTTCAGCTCTTTGTCACTTCCATGACGGCTATCCAGCAATATATAGTTCGGTTGAGCGTTGGATTCAAACATTTTGATCTGGAAATCAGTGTTTTTCTTTCCAAGCGTGTTTTTCTTCTTACCGTCATAGTCGGAAACATATACTTCCTCTGCCGGTAATTTGGTCTTATCGTCCACGTAGAGAGCCACAACAACATAGTCGTTTTTCAACATCTCCATCACACGAGGATCAGACCATACACTCTGCTCCATCTCTCGGCAATTCACGCAACCGTGACCCGTGAAATCGATAAACAAGGGCTTATCTTGCGCCTGTGCGGCTTTCAGAGCCTGATTGTAATCGAAATATCCATCCAATCCATGAGGCAAGTGCAAGAAGTCGGAATATTTCACCGGCTCATCGGAAACACCGTTGGAAGATTGATTCCCCACCCGGACACCACTTTTCATGATCTCCTTGGCGTTATCGCGAACGATACGGTTAATATCGAAGTCTATCGTTTCTTGTGGCGGGAAGTATCCGGCAAGAGCTTTTAACGGCGCACCGAACATACCCGGTATCAAATAGATCACGAATGACATCGTGATAATAATCATCACCAAACGAGGAACACCTATATGAGTCAATTCACTATCATGAGCGAATTTGATTTTACCCATCAAGTACAATGCCTGCAAAGTGAATACAGCAACCCAGATAGCGATGTAAACCTCACGGTCTAGCAATCCCCAGTGATAAGTCTGGTCGGCTACCATCAAGAATTTAAGACCTAAAGCGATCTCTATAAATCCTAATACCACTTTCACGGCGTTCAACCAACCTCCGGACTTCGGAAGATTGCTCAATTTCGAGGGGAAAAACGAAAAGAACCCGAAAGGCAAAGCCACGGCGATAGAGAATCCTAACATACCGATAATCGGACGTAACACGGATCCGCGAGCGGCCTCAACCAACACGGTTCCCACGATCGGCGCGGTACAAGAGAATGATACCAGTACCAGCGTGAATGCCATGAAGAAAGCACCTACATATCCGCCCTTATCCGCTTGTTTATCTGATTTGTTCACCAACCAAGCCGGCAACACGATTTCGAACGCCCCGAAGAAGGAAGCGGCAAAAACCATGAATATGATAAAGAAGCAAATATTAGGCAGCCAGTTCGTGCTCAACCAGTTGATAAATCCCGGTCCTAACAGGAAAGAGATAATCAATCCCAACGCCGTGTAAATACCGACGATGGATAAAGCGAAGAATATAGCTTTAGCTTTTGCCTTAGCCTTATTGGCATCCCCGTGCATAAAGAATGATACCGTCATCGGGATCATCGGGAACACGCAAGGCATCACGACAGCAAGCAAACCACTACCGAATGCTACCCAAAAGAATATCCACAGGTTATCGTCCTGCTCTGCATCCTTCTCCGCGGAAGCCTCAGCAACAGTAGCTTTAGCACCACCTTTGTCCTCTAACTTAATGGTAAAATCTTTTGAACCCGGCACGCAAGCACCCTCTTGGCAAGCCTGAAATTCAACACTACCGGTCACGGCAGTTACTCCCGGATCGGTAACCTTGATCTTTTGCTTTACGGTATACGTGTCCGCGAAATACAGCACATCTACCTTAAAGACATCATCGTGTTTTTTGTGCGGTTCACTCTCTACCGGAGCCCCAACCAATTCTACACCTTTACCAACTTCCTCGATCGAGATTGATGTTGGCATCGGTCCTCCTTCCGGGGTATTGATTGAATAAACCGTCCACCCGGGTTGGATTGTTGCTTTAAAGGTCAAAGTGTACTCGTTATCCCCGGTTTTCTCCTGCGAGAACGTCCAACTGGTCGGGTCGGAGATCTGGGCAAAAGCCGAGAAGGCACCCATGAACAACGTAAAGATCAACGTCAATAGTCTTTTTTTCATAAAAAATTATTTAATAAAACATCAAATTGCATGCTTCTCGAAATCGTATGCATTATCACACAGCGGACACAAAAGTACCATTAATTTGCAGTAGCGCAAATCCATGGTACTATTTTAACATCGATTTAATACGAGAAAACAAAATTGTAAGTAAAACTACCTATTCTGATTCTATTTCTCTATTAAAACGATTAAAAAACTTATACTCGTAAATATAAAAAGAAGGCACCCCGACCACTTTCAAATGTATACGATGCTTAAAAGCCCACTTCCTGCGTAGTGACCAGAAACCTTTTTTAAGATACGCCTCGATAAACGGATGTACCTTCAACACCAGATATTTAATTTTCTTCTCTTCCACGAGGTATTCCAGTTGGTCTTCAATCTTGTCGATCACCAGAATAGCGGCATCCGCTTTCCCGCTCCCGTGACAAACGGGGCAAGTTTCCGTCGTCGTCACGGTCATTTCCGGACGCACCCGCTGGCGGGTGATCTGCATCAATCCGAATTTACTTAAAGGAAGTATGGTGTGTTTAGCACGGTCGAGTTCCATCGCCGAGCGCATTTTCTCGAACAATTTTTGGCGGTTCTCCGCACTCTGCATATCTATAAAGTCGATCACGATAATCCCTCCCATGTCACGCAGTTGCAATTGGCGGGCAACCTCGTCGGCAGCAGCCAGATTCACTTCCAACGCGTTGGATTCCTGATCATCTCCCAGCTTCACGCGGTTCCCGCTGTTCACGTCGATCACGTGGAAAGCCTCGGTATGCTCGATAATAAGATAAGCACCGTTCTTGAACGAAACGGTACGTCCCAGCGAAGACTTGATCTGTTTATCTACCCCAAAATGGTCGAAAA